>JBDNGV010000368.1:0-3874 GCA_041689125.1 Daejeonella sp. | reverse complement strand
GAAGTACCAGTTCATTCATAATTGTGAATGACTCTTTAGGACTTTTAATGATTGTGCTCATGAAGCAAAGGTAGTATTTCCGGATTAAGTGGAGAAGGATTAGGAAATCTGCTTACCGTTTGAGATTGCCGGGCTGCGCTACCCTTGATATTTTCCTAATTTGCTTTGTAAAAATTGATTTATTCAAAATAAGGTATCTCTCGCAAAGACGCAAAGACGCAAAGGGTTGCTGATTATTTATCATTATTCATTTTAGTTCATATTGTTGCGTCTCTGCGTCTTTGCGTGACCATTTTCAAAACCGTCATTTCGAACACGCGAGTAAAGTTCTTAGTTGAACAGAAATTATGACGCGTGGAGAAATCTGTTGCTAATTTATTTTTTCTTTGAATATTATGCTGTATTTGAAAGATCCATCAGTCGTACCTCCTTCGGGGTGACCAGCATAAATGACTAATCTGACCAAAGAAGTTGAATCTCTACTCTTTAAATTGATTGGATGTCAGCCCCCTGGATTAGATGTCAACCCGGATTAAATCCGGTTCTCACCGTATTAATCTGGCTGAAACCGATTAATTCCTCCCATCGGCCACCTGGTTTACGGTAATAGAAAAAGATCTGGTAATTATTTTCGGTTTCAAAATGAGAACCATCGAAAATCACATCATCCCTAGTTTTGCCATCTTTGTTAGCCCAGATATAATGGTAATCGGTTAATCCCTGCTTTACGTAGATCGAGCCATAAAAACGTTTACGATTTTCATCATATTCCAGCTTGTCAGTTAGCCGATAATCGTTGAACTGCCCAACTACATAAGCATCTCCTTCACTTGAAGGTTTTGGAGCATTTAGGGATAAATAGACTGAAGCATAATCGCCATCGGTGCGGTTATCTCTACCATCTGTATTTCGGATAAAAAAGGCGCCGTTCTCATCAAAATTGAAAGTATAACCGGATCTGTTCTCGCCAATATCACCCTGCAGGATCACAGTATTAGCGGAGTCCTGAACAATACGCGCTACCCGCTCAGTACGAAATCGCAAACTTCGGATATCGAAGCGTCTGAACTCATTTCCGCCTTTAAAATCCAGTGCTCGAAGGTCATTATAAACGAGTTGACTTGGCCTGATGAAGGTTGGCTTGTTCAGGGTTTGTGCATTATCAAATCTGCCATTCTGTAAAACTTTAATCTTCGCATCCAAATAAGGATTGTTGATCTGAACCTTTCCGTGATTTACCAATAAATTGAGTTTCTGCATCTGATCACGATTGGCAACGTTATTGGAACGATTCAGCTCTGCGGCAATTCCAACGATCTGCTCAACAACAAAGAATCTTCTGGTAATGAGTATTTTACGCGGATCATTGTCCTCATATACTTTTAACAGATAATTTCCGGACAACTTTGGTACGATGGTCAGGTTGGGCAGACTCAGTTCATAGTGAGTAAACTTCTGTAGGGTATTGAATGAATTGCGGTAATCGTTGATCCGGTCCTCGCTGAATCCATCTACAAAATCAATAGGAGAGAGGCGACTGCTGTTCCATTCAGAATCACAATGTTCAATGGAATATGTCATATTACGGCTTCCTGTACGCAGGTCGTCAAAGCCAAAAATCAAATTATCCTGACTCCCCAAAATGTAAACCGGTATGGATTGCTCCTTGTTTCGATTATAAAATTCTACAGTTTTTATTTCAGGGATATAGGTATAATTCTCATACCGCGTGGTATTCTGGGGGGCTGGAACTGGCCTTTCGCGGACCTTTTTTTGCGCCTGAATACCCGAAAAAACAAGTAAAAGGAAGGACAGAAATGTTAGTCTCTTCATATAATCATGATGTAATAAGCTTCAAAAAAAGAGAAGGGAGATTTATTTTCCTTCTAGCTCCATAATTTCTTCAGCCATTCGTTCCCACTCAGCTTGAGCTTTTAACAAACGCGGACTCAATTGCTGATAACGCCTATTTGCTTCAGATAGTTTCTCTGAATCACTATAAATTTCTTCCCTAGATAATTCTGCTTCGGCATCCTTAACAGATTTTTCAAGTTCGGCAATATCTTCTTCCAGCTTTTGAAGGGTTTGGTTTAGTTTTTTAAGTTCATTACCCTTATTATCCATTTGAGCTTTAGGCTTTTCTTCAATTTTCGCCTCTTTTTTAGGGGCAGGAGCTACCGTTTTAGGAACATAGACTCTTTTAGAGTTCCATTCCTCATATTCAGCATAGGTTCCGGGATATTCTTTAATTACCTGATCTTCAATGAACCAGATCTTATTTGCTACATTATCCAGTAAATACCTATCGTGCGAGACGACAATGAAGGTGCCTTCAAATTGTTTCAATGCCTGAATAAGAATGTTTACCGAGGCGATATCCAAGTGGTTGGTAGGCTCATCCAGAATAAGGAAATTGGCATCTGCGGTTAAGGCTTTGGCCAGCGCAACACGCGATTTTTCTCCTCCTGATAAAACTTTAATTTTTTTGAAAACATCATCTCCGGTAAAGAGAAAACATCCCAAAATGGAACGCAATTCAGTTTCAGTATGCTTGGGTGCGAATGCCTGTAGTTCTTGAATAAGTGAATTTTCGAGGTGTAATGCCTCAAGCTGATGCTGCGCAAAAAAGGTTTGAGTTACATTATGTCCGGTTTCGCACATCCCTGTAAATTTCTTGTCGGCTGCGGCAATAATTCTCAAGACAGTTGATTTACCTCGCCCGTTGGCACCAATTAGTGCAATTTTATCACCTTTTTCAATGGTTGCGGTCGCATTATGTACAATGGGCACACCCGGATAAGCTTTAGTCAGATCTTCTATCCTAATCACATGCCTTCCCGACTGCTTGCTGAATTTGAAACTAAAATTAACTGAAGGGTTATCGTCATCAACGTCATCCACACGCTCCATTTTTTCGAGTGCTTTAATACGCGATTGTGCCATCTTGGCTTTACTCGCTTTGGCTCTGAAACGTTCAATCAAGCGTTCTTCCTGCTTAATTTTGGCCTGTTGATTTTTATACTGCCCGCTTTGAATTTCTTCTCTAAGTCCTTTTTCTTCAGTATAGAAGCTGTAATTTCCGGCATAAGGAATCAGTTTTCCTTTTCTGGATTCAACAATTTTCTTAACCACACGATCCAGAAAATATCTGTCGTGAGAAACAATTACAATTGCTCCTTCAAATGCTTGCAAATAGGTTTCCAACCATTTGATGGAAGGAAGATCTAAGTGATTGGTAGGCTCATCAAGCAGAAGAATATCAGGGCTTTGAAGGAGAATCCGCGCAAGCATAACACGCATTCGCCATCCTCCTGAAAATTCAGATAGGGTACGCTGGGTATCTGTTTCACTGAAACCCAGACCTGCCATAATCTCATGGGCTCGGTATTCAATACTATATCCGTCAAGTGCCTCAAACTCATGTTGCTTATCGCTTAGTTTGTTGATTAGCTCGTCGGTATATTCTGTTTCTAATTTCTTTAAGATGGCTTCAATCTCGGTATGAAGCTGATTCTGCCGCTCAAAGGCCTCCATCGCCACATGCAAAATGCTTTTGTCTGATTGGTAGGAAAGTAGATCTTGATTTAAGTACCCGATTTTAATATCCTTTGCCATGGAAATAGTACCTTGGGTAGGTGCGTAATCGCCGACAATTATTTTTAAAAGAGTTGTTTTTCCAGTTCCATTCGCACCAATTAAGCCAATTTTTTCTCCTGGTTTTATGTGCCAGTTCGCTTCATCGTATAATGCCCTTGCACCGATCTCGAACGTTAAGTTGTTTATTGCAATCATTTGCCGCAAAAGTACGGATTTTATAGATTAAATTTATTAGAGTACGGTCTCCTATAAAACAATTACATCGACATTTCTACAT
>JBDNGV010000367.1:0-1344 GCA_041689125.1 Daejeonella sp. | reverse complement strand
GGCCTAAAACAAATAATCATAAATATTCTGTAAACCTTAGCGTCTTAGCGTCGTTGCGAGAGATACCTTAATATTGAAAATATCAATATTTAAAAAGTAAAAAGGCAACAGGAATAGCAAGAATGATGAAACTAATGAACCAGGATTCTGAATGTGCAAAATTTAAGGTCCAGCCGAAACCAATACGTTTTTCAACCCAAATAGCAGGATCATTCGGATTGTAATAGACTATCCCCCATTTCCAAAACTGATCATTCTGCTTGTTGAAATCATTCTTATTACGTGCTGATTTATATTTTATACTTAATTTTTTGAGGCTAACAAAATTAATTTCTGTTTGCTTCTATCCCCTATAATACTGATATTCAGAAAAGTTTGCGAAAAATCTGATTCATACAATACATAGCCTAAAGCCATGAATAATCAAATGAAAAGTTCATTAAATTGTTTTAAATATAAGTTTCTGAGAGAAACGCTAATTATTCTGATTGGAACATTCCTGATTTCATGTGGCAAATCCGGATTTGATAATTTATCAGTTAAAGGTCTGAATGAGCCCGTTGAAATCCTTCGAGATGAGTGGGGTGTGAATCATATTTATGCCAAAAATCAGCATGATTTGTTCTTCGCACAAGGATATGCTGCGGCTAAGGATCGCCTTTTTCAATTCGAAATCTGGAGAAGACAGGCTACCGGAACAGTTGCAGAAATTTTGGGTGAACGGGAAGTCAAACGAGACATTGGCTCCCGACTATTTAAATTCAGGGGTGATATGAAGCAGGAAATGAATCATTACCATAAAGATGGTGAAGAGATCATTACTGCCTATAGTGATGGTGTGAATGCCTACATTGAAGAGATCCTTAAAACACCTGATCAATTACCCATTGAATTTAAACTATTAAATATTAAACCAGGCAAATGGACACCAGAAGTAGTGATCTCCAGACATCAGGGTTTATTGGGAAATATTGGTACTGAACTGAAGACCGGCCGTGCTGTGGCTCGATTAGGATCTATAAAAGTGAAAGAACTTTCTTCATTTCATCCCAAAGATCCTGACATAAATCTTGATCCTTCAATCAACAAGGAATTATTATTTGATGATATCCTAGAATTGTATGATGCTTTCAGAGCTAGTGTAAAATATGAAGTGGGAGATGTTCAAGCGGAATATCGAACGGATAAGAAACTGAATGCAAGGCTAAATATCCTGCCTCCGGATGAATCCATGGAAGATAAACTTTCTATTGGCAGTAATAACTGGGTAGTGGGAGCAAACAAAATGGCTGATGGAGCTGCATTGATGGCCAATGACCCTCATCGTACCATTTCTGTTCCCTC
>JBDNGV010000366.1:0-6170 GCA_041689125.1 Daejeonella sp. | reverse complement strand
TAAAATGTACCGAAAATGAAAATATATCCATAACTTTAAAACTATATTTTAACAAATATAGGAATAATTCCATAAATTAGGAATAATTACGGATATACAATCAAATTATTTTATCAATTTGATTTGAGCCAGCTCGCAGATTTTATAGATTTCTTGTAAGTGACTATCCAAATAGTTCATTTGACAATCTCTCTATCAGTGCTGAATTTGGTACTAATAGTGTTAAAATTAAATTTAAATTATGTATTTATGTCAAACATAATACTTTATTGATTATATTTGGAATATATTAAATAATTATTAATTTAATTCCTTACTTATGAAAACTTGTAAAAACCAACCAGTAAAAGTGAAACTGGGCTTGAAATGGCTTATTAGTTATATTCTAAGGCAAAATTTCCTAACCTCTATATTTGCCGTTTTATTGCTTGTAAGCACAAGCGCCAGTGCCCAACAAATTGAGATTACAGGTACGGTTTCTGACACCCAAAGGACGATTTTGCCAGGAGCGAGTGTCTTGGTAAAGGGTACGACCAATGGAACCCAGACAGATTTTGATGGCAACTATTCAATTCAAGCCAATGTCGGTGACATTCTGGTATTTAGTTATATTGGTTTCACTCAAAAGGAAATTACTGTCGCCGACTTAACCACCATCAATGTAATAATTGAAGAAAATACAGCGGTGTTGGACGAAGTTGTAGTTACAGGATATGGTAGCCAAACTAGAGGTAAGTTAACCACTTCAGTGTCTAAATTAGATACGGAAATTTTGCAGACTTCTACTCGATCCAATGTCGCAACAGCTTTACAAGGAACAATTGCCGGCTTAAGAGTTACTAACACCACAGGTCAGCCAGGAGCAAACCCAGAAATTGTTCTACGTGGAGGCACCAATTTTGATGGTACCGGCTCCCCGTTAATATTAATCGATGGTATCCCAGGTTCATTTTTTGCTTTGAATGCTGATGATGTGGAATCTATTGAAGTACTAAAGGATGCCGCTGCCACGGCAATATATGGAGCCAGATCCGCTAATGGTGTCATTTTGGTTACTACTAAAACAGGTAAAGTGGGAAAATCTTCAATTAATTATAGATATAAGTATAGTGTAAATAGTGAGCGAAATGATCAAAAATACCTTGATGCTGCGGATTTTCTAAATTACAATAGACAAGGTCATGCATATTCTCGACAAGTTCAGAACAACCCTAATTTTCTTCTTCAATTTCTAAATGGTCAAAATTCTTTTGCTATTGGTGGCAATACAACTAACTCTCCCTTTACAACGCAACTCTTAACTTCGGAGAATCAATATTTGCTAGATCAACCAGGATGGGATTTCATACCTGATATTTTAGATCCAAGTAGAAATATTTTGTTTTTTGAGAACGAAACTGTTGAAAATCGTATATATCAAGATAGTGAAACAAAAGATCACTATTTGTCTTTAGAGGGAGGTAATGAAAAGGGTACGTACTACTTGGGTTTAGGACTTTTAGACAATGACGGTTTAATTTTGGGGTCTGGATTTAAAAGATATTCAGGAAAATTTAGTGCTTCTTATAAGATTTCTGATAAGGTAAAGGTAAACTCAAATATTTTATACTCTCATTCTAACCTAAGTTTAAGTCCATTGGGATCAGATGATTTAGTTTTTAGAAGGTTTCGAGGTCAAGCACCAGTTTCAAGGGATTTTGACAACAATCCTGATGGTACCTTTTCCGACATATTAGCACCAGGCCAAAATCAAACTTTTGGTAACCCTTTATATTACCAAGACAAATTTGTTAGGAAAAATTTAGAACAACGCCTATCTGCTTTTTCTGGGATAGACTGGAAAATTACGGATAATTTGCTTTTTTCGTTAAATGGAAGTCATTTTACCATCAATAATCATAATGAGAATTTCACTAAGGCTTTCAGAACAGGAAATTCCTCAGGTCCGTTACGTACTGCTCGCCAGGCATCGGTTGGGTTAGAAAGAACATTGCGCAATCAGTTGACAGCCACCTTAAATTATACTAAAAATTTTGGTAATCATAATTTTAATGCCTTGATGGGAGCGGAATACTTTAAAGATAATTTCTTTTTGAGTGCCGCAGGCACAAGAAATTCTCCAACGGATTTAATAGAAACGCTGAATGCCGGGGCAGAAGCAGATGGTATTCCATTTAGTTTCGAATCGGAATATGTCATTACATCTACCTTTGGAAGATTGTTATATGATTATGACAATAAGTATTTATTTGGTTTTACCTTCAGAAATGATGGTTCATCAAGACTTGGGAATAATAAGACGGACTTTTTCCCAGGTTTGTCTTTTGGTTGGAATTTACACAATGAAGATTTTTTTTAATAGTTCATCGATAAATAAAGTAATAAGCAGATTAAAACCTAGATTAAGCTACGGTGTTAATGGTAATCAAGATGTATTAGGAGGGTTGCAAACTATTGGAGGATTTAGTGTGCCAATTAATTATAGAGTTTTTGGTTCCTATGGCAGCCAAGGTATATATAACGGGCAAACAGGTTATGCCAATACACTTCTACCTACCTTAGATCTTCAATGGGAAAAATCAACTACATTTAATGTTGGTTTGGATGTATCATTTTTCAATGAGAGACTTACTTTCATCACGGATGTTTACTCAAGGGATATTAAAGATAAGCTAGCGGATCTTACACTACCTTTCTATACTGGGTTTAGTTCTATTTTAACAAATAATGGAACAATCAGAAATAAGGGATTTGAGCTTGAAGCAAATGGAGATATTATCAGAAATGACAATTTAACATGGAATGTTGGAGCTACGATAACTTCAAATAGAAATTTTGTAATATCACTACCTGAAAATGCTAATGATTTGAACAGGCAAAACGGAACGTTAATCTGGAATCCAGATTCAGGTCAACAAGAATGGGTAGGTGGTTTTCAAGAAGGTCAGCGATCGGGTCACGATTTGGTGGTAGCTTTTGAACAAGACCGTATTTATGCCAATCAGGCGGAAGCTGATGCCGACAATTCTATCACTGATGAATTTATGCCCGCAGCTAGTAGGAATAAGCGATGGGCGGGTGATGTAAAATGGGTAGATCAAAATAATGACGGTGTTATCAATGGGCTTGATAGAAAGGTAATAGGGCGAACAACTCCTGATTTTCTGGGAGGTTTTACAACTAGTATAAACTACAAAAACTTTCGTTTATATGTTAAAACAGATTTCGCTACAGGTCATTTGATTTGGAATCATATTCGAGCCTGGGGTTACGCACAAGCACAAGGCAACTATAATCTACCAATAGAAGTACTGGATTCTTGGACACCTACTAATACGGATACAGATTGGCCTCGTATGGTTTTTGTTAATAGTGCCAGAAAAGTCTGGAGAGGTAATGAAAGCGTTGACTTTAGAAATTCCAATAGCCTACAAAATGCTGGTAACAGCCAATTTTGGGAAAAGGGTGATTATTTAGCATTACGAGAAGTAACCCTAAATTATAATGTACCTACTGAATATTTTAACAAGGCTATTCAAGGACTAAGTATTTTCCTTACGGGGTCTAATTTACATTATTTCAAGAGCTATAGTGGCGAGACTCCAGAAATTGGTGGTGTTCAACTTGGAGTATTTCCTCTTCCGATAACAATGACGATTGGATTAAACTTAACATTTTAAACTTTAGTAAAATGAAAAAAAATATTTACATATTGTTGGCTATAATTACTTTGATCTCTTGCGAGAATGAGCTTGATTTGCAAAGCCCTAGTGAACTAACTACTGTGGGTTTCTGGGATACAGAAGAAGCAGCAAGAACTGTGCATACAGGATTATATGGGAGCTTTCGGTCTTATGGGCAATCATTTTGGCTATTGGGCGAAATGAGAAGTGACATATGGGGTGGGCGAACCTTTGAGTCAGCCTCCAACCTTAACTTAATAGAGTCAACTATTTCGGAAGCTACAGCACCTTTTGAAGGTTGGGCGAATTTATATTCTGGAATACACAAAATAAATGACTTTTTAGTAAATGTCCCGAACGTCAGTTTTATAAATGAAGCAAAGAAAAACCACATAATAGGACAGGCGTATGGTTTAAGAGCGTTTTATTATTACACATTGTTAAAAACATGGGGCGATGTGCCAATAATATTAGAACCAATAGGTGCAATAGATCCCGCAAACTTAAGCAAACCGCGTTCTTCGCAAACGGAAGTAATGAGTTTGATAAAATCAGATATTGAAGCCTCTTTGAACACTTTTGGCACAGACGATACCTTTTGGGAAGGTAATCGAAATTTTTGGTCCAAGGCAGCAACATTGACTTTGAAAGGTGATGTTTATATTTGGTCAGGTAACTTACTTGGTGGCGGAACATCTGATTTTAGCGTAGCAAAAGCTGCTTTACAACAAATTTCATCATTGGGTGTAAGATTAGAACCTAATATTGCAAGCTTGTGGGGTGTAGAAAATGAAGGAAATAGAGAATTTATTTTTGCAATTCAATATAGGCAGGATGAGGCGAGTCACTTTTACGGCAATCTAACAGGAAGAAATACGGAAATTAACCTTCAGTTTAATGATAAAGGGGGATCTATGATTGGTTTTGTAATTGCCGGGGCTAATAGATATGGACAATCGGAGAAAACCATATTGTTGTTAGACGATAATGACGATAATCGAAAAGATGCCACTTTTATAAGATTGTATATTGATAATAATGGTGGAACAGGTTATTCTATGTACACTAAACCGGTTTACTTTGGTTCTGTTTTCAATAAGTTTTTGGGTCAAGTAATTGGTTCGGAACGCATACTAGCAAATGATGTTCCTGTATATAGATTTGCTGATGTTCTGCTACTTTTAGCAGAGGCCAAAAACTTCTTAGGTGAAGATCCTTCAGATGAAATTAATCAAATTCGTCAAAGGGCGTATGGTATAAATTATTTGAAGGCGATTCATGGCTATACTAACAGTTCACAAATTGATAATACAAATGCGATACTAGATGAACGTTATAAGGAATTCATAGGAGAGGGTAAAAGATGGTGGGATTTAAGACGAGCTGGCAACAATTATGTATTTGACAATATAGACTTTTTATCCCCAGGCGATGAGAATAAATTGCTATTACCAATTACGGCTGATATGATAGGGAGAAATCCAGAATTGAAGCAAACACCAGGTTATAATTAAGTAGGTTATTTGAGTTAGTCATGAAGGTTTTGGTTTAACTAAACCAAAACCTTTTTTGGCTTAAAATTAAGATTATAGGATTAATATCAAGTAAGCCAAAAGTTATACATAGAAAGATTTATACTCTATAAATAATAACGCGAATAAAAAGATAATTGAATACCCGTATAATAGTAAGCTTCCAGTCACAGGATATTGTCTTTTGAATTTGATGCTCCGCTTTAATAATTATAAGTAACAGGGGGATCATTACACGATTGGTAAAGTATGTAACCTGATATTCCTTACGACCATAGGAACCGTAATTTATCTATATAAAATTTCCAAACCTATTTTCAAATAGTTGGACTGATAACAATTTTTATCTTGAATTGTGAATATGGAAACTCATCATTTTAGTATCAACTAACTAGTGGCAGCTTTAATGGATGAATTTTTTGTTGGAACTATACCTTTTCACTATATTTGCATTATGTAATACATATTAAATATGATAATAAAAAATTTAATTGCTGCAACTTATGCACCAATGAATGAAGACAGCTCACTGAATTTAGGATTGATTGGTGCTTATTCAAATTTCTTAAGACAAAACAGAGTTTCTGGGGCCTTTATAAACGGATCTACGGGTGATTTCGCCTCTTTGACCGTAAATGAAAGAATGGATATTGTAGAAGCTTGGGCAAAAGTAAAGAACGATGATTTTGTACTAGTCAACCATGTGGGACATACAAGCCTTAAAGTTGCTAAGGAATTAGCCACTCATTCCGCAGATATGGTAGATGCAATAGCCACGGTCAGTACATTTATTGCCTCTGCTCAACAAAATCCATTTTTTAAAAATGAAGTTACACGCATCTATATAAAATATGATAGTATCTGGGACTCGTCTCGTGAAACCATTGTTTTTACTAGTAGTTCTAGTATTAGAATTTGGCATAATCTAGCAGAATTATTTCCAGAAGAACAAATT
>JBDNGV010000365.1:0-4984 GCA_041689125.1 Daejeonella sp. | reverse complement strand
ATTTGATATGAATAGGAAAACTGTAAAAGATAATCTACAGACTATCACTAACGAGGTTTCTTTAAATATAGAAGAAAAGTCAGGTGCTTCACGACGGAATTTTATTAAGAGTGGAGGATTAATTATGGCATCTGGTATGCTTGGCGTTTCTGCTCCTTTGTCGTCTTGTGTGGGTGAAATGGCAGAAGATCATGGACAATCGAAATGTATTGATTATGGTAAGTCCTTTTTATGCAATACTGCAGATTTTAACTCTGTTAGAATGTGGATTGAGAGTAAGACAACAATAATTGATACAAAAGCCGGAATAAGCACTGTTTATTATCAGGGCGCCTCCTGTAAAAGTGAGAATACTTTTGGTGAAAAAGATTTGTTCTATAAAGACAATTATGATTTCCTCCCGATTTTCGGAGATGGGAAAGTATTGGTCTTTCGTAGACGTGTAAACAAACGTGGAGAAGAATATCGTTCAATCAAAAAGATGGAAGAGATGTGGGGAGATAATCCTGTTGTATATACACCAGTTGCCAGTGTAATTACAGAGCTCAACACATTTGAAAAAATACGTGACGCTACTGCTGCAGGAATTCCCATCGCTACCCAGACCGAATTTCAAAATAGCGAAACCGGACTGCGGGCAGTGATTGAGGCTCCTTGTAAGACAATGAACATAAGCCATCCTAAAAAAATGTATCAGGTTGATACAGGACCTATTGCTTTCCCTGACCTGTCAAAAAAATATGATAATCAGATTGATTGCCTGAGTCTGGCATTCATTGCCTTCAATAAACCTCATTTTGCCGACTTCGTAATCGAAGCTCCAACATCCATCATGGAAGGAGATAAAGAGTTGGCAACAGTCTATCATTATTCCAAAATGGCGACCATCCAGGTGAAGAACAGGATATTTGCGTTGGGGAAGGTTTGATGGAAATGAAATACTCCAAACTTTATGGAATTGCGATGAAGGAGAATTTTTAGATGAGATGAACAATGTTGGCGTAGCGAAAGTTCTCGAAAAGGTTGGTTATTTTCAATAAAAGAAAAGTGAAAAATACAACATCTATGTTACAGATTAAGTTATTTTTTATTTGGGTTATAATTATTTAACATTACATTTGTTAGGCATATGTATTACATATTAATATTATGTCGTATGCTTCATGAAAGATGTGTTAAAAATTAAAAAATCATCTAAGCATAGATCCAATTATGAGAAACTTATTTAACAGATTTACTATAATTTATAAAATAACTATCCTGATTATTCTCATTAATCTTGTGAAGAACACACGTATAGAGGCTCAAACTCAAAATATTTCTGGTAATGAAATAGTTCTTCAAATTAACCCCGGTGCCGATAATCCCCGGAACAGCGAAGGGGATTTTATTGAGCTGAAAGACGGTCGGATTCTGTATGTATACAGTCGTTTCACTGGTAGTTCTGCCAGCGATCATGCACCTGCCCAGTTGGTAGGACGCTATTCGGAAGATGGAGGGATAACCTGGACAAAGCAGGATCAAGTCATAGTGGAAAAAGAAGGGGAAATGAATGTCATGTCGGTTTCTTTGCTGCGCTTGCAAAACAACACTATCGCTCTTTTCTATGCCAGGAAGAATTCTATGGATGATTGCCTGCCGCTTATGCGCATCTCAAAAGACGAAGGCAAATCATGGAGCGATCCGGTAACTTGTATACAAGATAAGGGAGGATATTTCGTAGTAAATAATGACCGGGTAGTGCAATTAAGAAGTGGTCGTCTTTTGATCCCCACTTCTCTGCATAAAACCCCTAGCACAACCTGGAGCCATAAAGGAGTACTAAAGTGTTATTATTCCGATGATAACGGTTTGACATGGGAGTCGGGTACAGCTGTTCCAAGTCCTGATGGTATCATCACCCAGGAGCCAGGTTTAGTCGAATTAAAGAATGGGAATGTAAAGATGATTATAAGGGCGAGTAGCGGATTTCAATATCAGACCTTTTCAACAGATCAGGGAGAAACCTGGAGTTTTGCTGAAGCTTCAACTGTCAAGTCTCCTATATCTCCTGCCTCGATCAAAAGAATTCCCAAAACTGGAGACCTGCTTTTGGTATGGAATGATAATGGAGCAAACGGACCAGGATATTTTAAAGGAAAGCGCACACCTCTTACCATCGCTATTTCCAGGGATGAAGGAAAAACCTGGCAAAAGAAGAAAAACATTGAAGTTGATCCCGATGGTACATTTTGCTACACGGCAATTCATTTTACCAACAATCATGTATTATTAGGATATGGAGTGGGACCAAACTTATCCAGTTCGTACGTTAGGCGCTTAGATTTAAAATGGATTTATCAATAAATTATTGAAATATGAAAGCTACATATAAATTTTCCATACCAACATTATCTAAATCATTATTGCTATTCGTGATTTTTGGCTTAGTGGCTGGCGAAAACGCAATCGCACAAATCAAGGGAAAACCTACCCTTGTCCTTGAGCTTACTCCCGGAGAAAACAACCCACGGAACAGTGAAGGTGATTTTATTACATTGAAGGATGGACGGATTTTATTCATTTACAGCCATTACACAGGTTCCTCAACGAGCGATCACGCCCCGGCATATTTGGCTGGACGCTATTCCAGCGATGCCGGGAAAACATGGACACAAGAAGATCAACTTATTGTAAAACAGGAAGGGGATATGAACGTGATGTCGGTTTCTCTTTTACGATTGCAAAATGGAAAGATCGCCTTATTCTATCTGAGAAAAAATTCTACTGAAGATTGTATCCCCATGATGAGGATTTCAAACGATGAAGCAAAGACCTGGAGCGATCCTATCGCTTGTATCACAGATAAACAAGGATATTTTGTGTTGAACAATGCTCGTGTTATCCAGTTGAAGAATGGAAGGTTGCTTATGGCAGTGGCCTTACATCAAAGCCTCAATGGTAAATGGCAAAATAAAGCAACCTTATATGCTTATTATTCTGATGATAACGGTGCTACATGGACATCCAGTAAGGCAGTCCCCAATAACACCGATATCATCACCCAAGAACCGGGAGTTATTGAGCTAAAAGATGGAACCATTATGATGTTTATCCGGGCTAGTGGTGGCGTTCAGCAACTGTCTTATTCCAAAGATAAAGGTGAAATATGGACTCATATTGAACCGAGCAATATAAAATCTCCGATTTCCCCGGCCTCTATCGAAAGAATTCCATCTACAGGCGACTTATTGCTGGTTTGGAATAATAATGATGGGAGTAATCCCGCAACAAAAGGCAAACGTACACCCCTCACGCTGGCCATTTCCAAAAATGACGGAAAAACTTGGGAGAATGTTAAAACGATTGAAGGTGATCCTAACGGTTGGTATTGTTATATTGCTATTCACTTCACAAAAAAAGATGTACTATTAGGTTATTGTGCTGGTATTCAACCGCAAAATCCGCATCTCTCCATAACAAATATTACTAAATTGAGCAATAAATGGGTTTCCAAGTAAGTATTTAATATACATGAACTTTAGTAAATACACACGAAGGAAATTTCTGAGAAACACTTGCTTATTGACGGCTGTTTCGGGTTCTCTATCCTCTTTTTTGCCTTCGTCTTCAATGGGAATACCCAAGGAAGCACAAAAGCAATTTCAGGAACTTACTGATAGGAACAAGATAAAGGAACTGTTGAAACAAAAAACACCCGCTAATTGGGTTTTTACCGGAGACAGCATAACACAGGGGGCGAAACATACACATGGTAATAGGTCATATCCGGAAGTGTTTTCAGAGCGGTTAAGATGGGAAATGCGTCGTAGTCGTGATCAAATAATTAATACAGGGATTAGTGGAAATACAACGCGTAATATTCTTGAAGATTTCGATTGGAGAATAAAGCAATTCAGCCCCTCAGTAGTTTCATTGATGATTGGAACAAATGATTGTGCTGAAGGCAGAAACATTAATCTTAAGTTGTTTAATGAGAATCTGGACTCCTTAATAACTGGAATAAGGGCATTAGGTGCTATTCCCATTTTGCATACGCCAAATTTAATTATTAAAGAAAAAGCTCCCGAACGCTCAAATTTGTCTGAATATGTGGATGTTATAAAGCGAGTGGCAGAAGATAAGAAAATAATTTTGGTAGATAATTGGGGATATTGGAAACAAGCAATAGCAAAGACCTCTCAAGCTAAGATATTTAATGAATGGTTAAATGACCCGCTTCATCCAAATGGTGTGGGTCATTTAGAAATTGCTAGGTTAATGTTTAAGGAGTTGGCAATTTTTAATTCTAATGACCCGACTTGCGGTGGCTTATATTATGAAGGCGAACATTGATTGACCTTCTTAAATTTATTAGAATTCGATGTCATGGGAGGGATAAATTATTTAAAATACTATAATGGGGAATAGTGATTTAATAAAATCGTATAATTTTCAAACATACAAGGAAGGCCCAAATGTTTTGATAATAGCTGGTGTACATGGGGATGAATATGAACCCATTTTGGTAGCTATAAAATTAATTAATGAATTATCTGGATTACTGAAATCGGGAAGTGTAACTATCGTTCCTCTAACCAATGAAAGTGCCTATTATAGTAGTAATCGCTGTGCTGAAGATGGCTTGGATATGGCTCGTATCTGCCCAGGTAAGCCTCAAGGTTCCATAACTGAAAGAACTGCGTTACAAATAAGTGCACTGATTAATAAAGCTGATTATGTCATCGATATTCACACCGGTGGTCTTGCTTATGATATTTACCCTTTGGCGGTATATATGCTTCCTCCAAATACCGAAATACTAAAAAAGCAACAGGAAATGGCACAATCTTTTAATCTACCTTTAGTTTGGGGGACCGATTATAGACCTGAAGGTAGAACACTATCGGTTGCGAGAGACGCGAAAGTTCCGGCTATTTATTTGGAGTATGGAGGAGGTACAGGAATCCGAAATAAGGTGATTCAGGAGTATAAAGCCGGAGTT
>JBDNGV010000364.1:0-1930 GCA_041689125.1 Daejeonella sp. | reverse complement strand
TACCCTGAAGAGAAATCATTTCCATAAAATCAAAAGGATTTGAGGAATGATAAATTTTCGGGCAACCCAGTTCATCAGCCCAGCGATCGGCTACAAATTCAATATATTGTTTCATCAGTTTGGCATTCATACCGATGAGTTCAACCGGTAAGGCCTCGCTTATAAATTCCTTCTCAATCTCTACTGCATCACGGATAATAGCAAGAACCTGTTCTACAGAAAGTTTATTGGAAAGCATTCGGTACAGCATACAGGCAAATTCACAATGAAGTCCTTCATCGCGGCTGATCAGTTCGTTGCTAAAAGTAAGACCGGGCATCAAACCCCTTTTTTTTAGCCAGAATATCGAGCAGAAACTGCCACTAAAAAAGATGCCTTCAACGGCTGCAAAAGCAACAAGACGTTCGGCAAAACTGCCATTTTCTATCCAGCGGAGTGCCCATTCTGCCTTTTTCTTCACCGCAGGAACCGTATCTATCGCATGAAATAGATGATGTTTTTCGATAGGGTTATTTATATAGGTATCGATCAACAGGGCGTAAGTTTCAGAATGAATATTTTCCATCATAATCTGAAAACCATAAAAACATCTTGCTTCAGGAACCTGAACTTCCCTCATAAAGTTAATTGCCAGATTCTCATTCACAATACCATCACTTGCTGCAAAAAATGCAAGGATATGGGATATGAAATGTTTTTCACCTGGGTTCAGATTAGCCCAGTCTTTGAGATCCCCTGATAAATCAATCTCTTCAGATGTCCAGAAACTGGCCTCATGCTTTTTATACATCTCCCAGATTGCAGGATAATTGATGGGAAGGATCACAAAACGATCCTTATTTTCTTTGAGTAGAATTTCTTCCTGTTGCATATACTTTTGTTTTGTTGAGTTAACAAGAATTGACAAAAGACAA
This sequence comes from Daejeonella sp., assembly GCA_041689125.1. Classification (GTDB taxonomy): domain Bacteria; phylum Bacteroidota; class Bacteroidia; order Sphingobacteriales; family Sphingobacteriaceae; genus Daejeonella. The sequence continues at coordinate 1,016 of JBDNGV010000364.1, read as the reverse complement.
CAAACCCTGAAGTTAAGGAGAAAGAGCTTTTGTCAAAACTTTAGTCGTGAAAGTTTTGAGCAAAACTATTTTGGCAGGTGTCTGGCTCTCCATTTTATTGGATTACAGTTGCACGTCAGCCCGTGATTTTCACACGGTTCCCTTTTAATCAGACGCTAAAGCGAATGAACCAGAATAGATATGACAAATAACAATATGACGAAAGTAGATATTAAATCAGCAACGCGGCTGATCTAGTTTTAAACATTCAATCAGTTTTCAACAAAAGGAGAAGGGCAGAACCTCTGGACAGATTCAGATAATGTAACAGCATAAAAAAAGCGATACCCATCAATGATCATGGGTCGCTAGGTATTTATAAAAGTTATTTCTTTGGATTCCGAAATATGATCTTTCGATGAATGGCCGGGATCAGTATAATTTGAATTAAACCAAATACGATTAAAGCTGATTTTGATAAAATGCTAACAGAATTCAGAGCTGTTATTTCAGAGATCAATTTCGGACTTTGCATTACCATAACACCTTCAATTTCACAGGATGCCTTTGCTGTAAATTATGCTTGGACAAACTTTAAAAAGGTATATCGAAAATTATAAAAAAATTGGTTAATGTCCTGTTAACTAATTATGACTCACAGGAAATAAGGACTTCAAGATTATATTGTTTTATAAAGATCTTAGTATCATAAAATCCATAAACAAATATGGCGCCAACGATTAGAAAGGCCCCTTATCGGCAATATTATAAAAAACTATTACCTACCTAGTGCCGGACTTGGGCCAACAGGCTGAGCTAATCCGTCTAAATCATAAACTACATTACCTGATCTAATAGTCATTTCAGTTTGAAATCTTTCTTTTCCAGGGAATTTTCCTCCTCTGACAGGCCATGCAAAATCACCTTTATTAATTCTAAATATGGCGATATCAGCAACCGAACCCTGAGAGAGATTTCCAAGTTCTTCTCGCTTTATTGCCTGCGCCGGATGCCAAGTACTTGCTGCAATAACCTCT
>JBDNGV010000363.1:0-1301 GCA_041689125.1 Daejeonella sp. | reverse complement strand
CCTACTTCCATCGGGTAATGCAAGCTGATATTGACCGCCCATGGGTGTACTTAGGGTATTATATTTTACAGTTTCGATCAGCTTATCGCCTACTAAATATTCTAATTGTCCAGATCCGGTCTTCCTGATATCAGTATTATTTTCACTAGCCAGAATGCCGTTTTGGGCATCATCAAGATTGATTCTGGAACCGTCATCTAGAGTAAGCACAGCCCTGTTATCGCCCGGCGATATATCGTTCTTGAAACGCGGAGATTCAATTTTTGCAAGTACTGGTGCTTCTTTTTTCAGGCTATTAAAATAAAGCCCTGATGACAGGATTAGAATAATTGTGGCTGCAATAGTATACCAAGTTCTGACTTTTATTGTTTGCCTGCGTTTCTGGCTGGCAATGCTAATCATAAGCTCAGTATGTATACTTTCTTTAACGAGTTCAGGGTCACCCATCTGGTCAATAACCCATTGATGATTATCAAGATCCATGTTGTCCTGATAGTTTTCAATCGCTTTCTGTTCCTGTTTAGTGCAATGACCAGAGAGACATTTCTCGTAAAGCGCAGTATATTCTCCTCTGGTCATTCTAATCATCTTATACATAGAGTCAATTTCCTTGTTCAACACACATAGATGATGAAAAAATAAATATATTTTCACTCCATAAAATTTATCCTAATAGTTATATGTAATCATCATATTTCCAAATTTTGAATAAAGAAGTATGCTTTGTGCCTGATTTCAATATTATTGTGGATAAATATGGATTTATGATATTTTATTTTTTGTTTAATTAATGATAAATTTATACTGTCTTAATATTTTGAAAGTAAATTTGACTTCTCTTAAAAGATAAAATATACCCTGATCAAATGCTGGCAAATCTTCCTTCTGATGCGATTCTGTTAAATTTAATCAAGGACGGGGATCTTGATTCTTTTAATATTTTGTTTGAAAGGTATTGGGAAAAGTTATTCTCCACTATTTTTTCTGTCTGCCCGGATAGTGAGGTTTGTTCTGAAATTGTTCATGATATTTTCCTGAATCTCTGGATAAAGCGTGAAAAGCTTCAAATTGAATATTTCAAAGGATACATAACCGCTTCTGCCCGTTATCATGTGTATCGACATTTGAAAAATGTCAAAAGGAAAACTATTGAATACAGAGAAGATCTTGATTATGGAAATCTTGTCGCTGTGAATGATGGTGAAAGCAATATCCGATATCGTGAACTTGAAAAAAAGGTAGAGGAAGAGCTCGAAGAATTGCCCAGCCGTTGTAGAGAAATATTTACAATGAGTCGCATG
>JBDNGV010000362.1:0-2187 GCA_041689125.1 Daejeonella sp. | reverse complement strand
TCTCACATCTCATCTCTCACATCTCATTATCAATCAAGTAAACACGCATACTTCTTGCTCCATGTGCCCCGATAACCAAGTTCTGTTCAATATCTGCTGTCTTTGAGGGACCTGCAATAAAAACACCGAAGCCCTCTGCTGCCGCATCAATCTGCTGGTATGCCTGGTGCATATTATTTACAATATCAGCCTGGTTTAATACGATCACTAAATGCTGACAAATGAAAGGAATTAGTCTATTGGACATTTGCTTTTCAGAAATCCACATGGCACCACTCTCTGCAACACCCAGTTCTGCCCGAAGATAGCAGGTGTCCAATCCCTCCAATTCAAAAGCTTTCAGGTTTTTCCACTCCTCAGTATGCGGGTTCTCCAGAAGATTAATCATAAATTTTCCTTCCGCTTTCACTTCAGCTAAATCATTCAGTAAGTCCTGCCTGCTGTTTTGATAAAATGCTTTTCCGCCGGAAGCTTCCACCATATCAACAAACTGTTGTTTACAATCAGCGTATTGAATGGTCATGGAAAGTTCCATATCCGGCAAATCAGTGAGATCCGGTTTATTCATGGCCACAGCCTTTAAAATTGTTTCTCTGGAACTCATGATCATTTATTTTCTATAAACCAGTCTCTAAAACTTTTTTCGGGAGCGCGAGGCATTTCACGCTGCTTGTACCATGCATTCAGGCGGTTACTCAACATAAATGGAAAGGTTCGCATGACCCAGCGGCCAATCTTTCCTGAAATGCGATAGACCTGCGGATTGGAAAGAACCCAAGCCATACCCTGCATCCCTACTTTCTTTCCCTTTTCAACATTACCATTAGCAACAATAATTTGGCGCCATTTCCAGAGCTGCTGATGAATATCGATTTTCACCGGACAGACATTACTGCAGGATCCGCAGAGCGTTGAGGCGAATGGTAAATCTGAATTTGCCTTCATATCCAAATTAGGATTCAGGATCGAACCTATCGGCCCTGCTACCGCTGAATGGTAGCTATGTCCACCACTTTTCCTGTAAACCGGGCAAGTATTAAAACAAGCGGCACAGCGGATGCATTTCAAAGAATTTCTGAAATCAGGCCTACCTAGCTGTCTACTCCTGCCGTTATCAACAATCACAACATGCATTTGCTGTCCGGGACGAGGTTTATTGAAATGACTGGAATAGGTGGTAATAGGCTGTCCGGTTGCGCTCCTGGCCAAAAGGCGAAGAAATACACCAAGGTGATCGGTTTTAGGAATCAGCTTTTCAATGCCCATGCAGGCAATGTGAATATTGGCAGCATGTACGCCCATATCGGCATTGCCTTCATTGGTGCAAACCACAAAGCTTCCTGATTCGGCAATCGCAAAATTCACACCAGTAATGGCAAGATCTGCCTCAATAAAACGCTCCCTTAAATGATGACGGGCTGCACCCGCCAAATATTGAGGATCATAATTCCCCTTTTCTGTATTTAGATGCTCATGAAAGGTTTCACTAACGTCCTGGCGTTTCAGGTGAATAGCCGGTAAGACAATATGACTTGGGGTTTCTTCCCTGAGTTGCACAATATATTCACCAAGATCTGAATCCAATATTTTTATGCCCTTACTCTGCAAATACTCATTAAGATGGCATTCTTCGGTGAGCATACTCTTGCTTTTAACAATTTTATCAATCTTGTTATCTGCAATGATCTTATGAATGATCCGGTTATGATCTTCCGCGTCCGTGGCCCAGTGAACGATGATTCCGTTCGAAACTGCTTTTTCCTCGAAACTTTTTAAATAATGATCAAGATTAGAAAGAGTATGATCTTTAATCCTTGAGGCCCAGTCGCGAAGGATTTCCCACTCCGGAAGCTTATTAACTGCTATATCTCTTTTATTCCTGACAAACCATAGCGTTTCATCATGCCAATCGGTACGTGCTTCGTCCCTAATAAATTCCTCTGCAGCTTCTGCATGTTGCTTAACATTCATAGCACCTTATTCAAGATTTCGGCTAAATGAATAGTTTTAACACTACTCCCTTGCCTATTTAAAATTCCTTCCAGATGCATCAGGCAACTGGTATCTCCTGCGGTAATGAATTCCACATCGTTAACAAGATGCTCCTTAATCCGATCTTTGCCCATCTTCACACTAACAGCCTCTTCAAATACACAAAATGCACCTCCAAATCCACAGCACTCGTCT
>JBDNGV010000361.1:0-2290 GCA_041689125.1 Daejeonella sp. | reverse complement strand
GTCATAGTGATGAGAAATGAAGACAAGGCAGAAGCCAGGAAGATTTTTAAAACTCCCCTGCTATTTTCCATTCATGAAGCCAAAGGGCTTGAATATGACAATATCATTCTGGTAAATTTTGTCAGTGCATACCAAAATGAGTTTAGGGAAATTGCCAAAGGAGTAAATCCTGAAGACATCAATGATGCATCTGAAATCAAATTTTCAAGAAGCAAAGATAAAACTGATAAATCCCTTGACGTCTATAAATTTTATATCAATTCACTCTATGTCGCCATTACCAGGGCAGTAGTAAACCTGTACCTTTTGGAAGCTTCCCCAAAACATGAAATCCTTAAGCTGCTTAACTTGGTAGAAACCAGAGATAAGGTGGGCATAAAGGAACAAAAGTCTTCTATGGAAGACTGGACTAAAGAAGCAGATAAACTGGAAAAGCAGGGTAAATCCGAACAGGCAGACCAGATCCGCCAAAGTATGTTGAAAATACAGCCTACACCCTGGCAACCTCTTCTCAAAGAAAATCTTGTAAAACTCAAACAAGAAGCTTTGGATCCAGATCAATTCAATAAAAAGGCAAAAGACCTTTTATTTGATTATTCTTTGGTTTACAATGATGAGGATGCAATCAGTCAACTGGCCTCTCTTAAATATAAAAGGGCGGAAAATGCTGATAAGGAAAGAAATTCCCTTTTCCGAAAGTATTATGCCCATTACAAAAGTGACAACCTTAATGCGTTGATCACTAATATTAATAAATATGGGATAAATTATAGAGACCAGTTTAACCTGACCCCTATATTAGCATCGGTCTATTCCGGATCAGTTAAACTCATCAAATTTTTGAAGGAAAACGGTGCAGACAGTCACGTGATGGATAACGAAGGGAAAAATGCCCTACAAATAGCTTTGAGTAAATCTCATGTATCTATCAATTACGCCAAAGATGATCTTGGGCATATATATAGGCATATTATTACCGACAGTATAAAAGTAAAGGTCGACGGGAGAATGATCAAAATCGACAACCATAAAATTGAGTTCTTTTTACTGAATTATTTAATAGCCTTACAAAGTATACTTATTAAAAATAAATTCATGGCGACGGGTGTTAAGATGGATGATATTTTACAAACCATTCAGCATTATCCCGAATCTGTTCTTCCGTACTATAGAAAACAACGTGCTTATTTAAACCAAGCTGTGGCCAGGAATGAAATAGAAGCGAGAGAGGACATCACCAAAAAATTGTTTTTTAGAGTTGCCCGAGGTTTCTATGTCTTGAATCCTGATTTAGACATCCTGATTAAAGAGGATTGGGTGAATATATATGATATGATGGGAGCGGAAAAAGTAGAAAAGTTTGATCAATCACAATATTTTCAAAATTATCAAGAAGAGATGTTTAAAAAATATCCTCAGTTCAAAGGAATGTTTGGAAAATAGAAAATATATGTTTATTGCTTTTCTGACAGCAATTAATTCTATACTAAGAAATTGGACAGTAGCCTTCCGGCAGTCGGAGATCTTAAACGGTATCGGAGAGTAGGCTAAATGTGGTAAAGGCAATGACGGCAAAGTAGTTCCTATAATATTCAGGCCTTACCGTGAATTTGGTGGCAACGGATTTTTTTGGATGGGGGAATCCTATAACAGCAGTAAAGAATTTATCAACATGCTGTTTGAGGATGATCTGAAGGATATTTACAGGAAATAAACTGGTAAGAGATCGGTAAAACAATTAGAAATAGGGAGTTATCCCTCATGGCCCAAGCATAACAGTTATTCAAATATTGACCGGATAATTCATTGCTTTATTTTGAATAAAACAACGGCTGGATTGAAATCCAACCGGTGCTTTTTTAAATAATCGCAGCCCTTAATAACTCTCCGACTCATTTGGAAAGTCTTGTGACTTCACATCTTTAATATAGTTAGTAAATGCCTCCATCATTGTTCCCTGCAGATTGGCATATTGTCTAAGGAATCTTGGCTTGAATTCTTGGGTAATTCCCAGCATATCATGCATTACGAGCACCTGCCCATCCACTCCTCCACCGGCACCAATTCCAATCACAGGAATTGAAATCGTTTGAGCAACTTTCGTTGCTAACTCCGCGGGAATTTTTTCCAATACTATTGCAAAGCATCCACAAGCTTCCAAAATTTTAGCATCTTCGATCAGCTTATTGGCTTCCGCTTGTTCTTTAGCACGGACGGTGTAGGTTCCAAACTTATAAATAGACTGCGGAGTCAGACCTAAATGTCCCATAACCGGTACGCCAGCGCTCAG
>JBDNGV010000360.1:0-2222 GCA_041689125.1 Daejeonella sp. | reverse complement strand
TGGGCAAATTGAATTTTCAATATAGTATTCAACATAATAATCGTGAGGAATATGATCTGATAAGGAGGTCAAGTGAAGACAATTATCAACTCCGTTTTGATTTGACAACCCAGGCATTAGACTTATACTTGGATCATAACCCGCTTGCAGGTTTCACAGGCAGACTGGGAGTCAATGCGATGTTTCAACAGAATTTTTATGATGGTCGGTATTTGATTCCGTTTTTTGACAGTTTCAGTGGTGGTTTATTCTTAATAGAAAAAAGAGCTATAAATAATTGGGAGCTTGAAGCTGGAATTAGATACGATTATAAGTGGATGGAGGCGCGGTTAAGGCAAAATGTATTTGACTCTGCAAGTCCGGAAATAAGGCCACAATTTAATTTTAACCAGCTATCAGGCACTTTAGGTGCTTCCTATAAACTTGGAGAGGGGTATCGGCTTACATCTACTTTGGCAAAGGCATGGAGGCCTCCTGCCATAAACGAACTTTTCAGTAATGGGGTGCATCATGGTAGCGCCACTTTTGAGAAGGGGGATGCCAATCTTGGGGAGGAATCATCTATTAATCTTACTGGAGGAATTATTAAGGAAGGCAAAAGATTCAATGCTGAAATTAGTGCTTACTACAACTTAATCAATGATTATATCTATCTGAAGCCGTCTTTGTTACCGGTGCTTACCATCCGGGGAGCCTTTCCTGCATTTCAGTATGTACAGGTGGATTCTCGCTTTACCGGTGTAGACTTTCTCGCTTCATGGCAATTCAATGATCTCCTTTCTGCAACAGCTAAATACTCCTTTGTGCGTGCAATTAACACTGCAACCAATGAACATTTGGAATTCATACCTGCGGATAGACTGACAGGGATTTTGAGTTTTGCCTTACCGGATATACAAAAACTTGGGGCTAATTCCATTGATATAACAGCCATACATGTAGCCAGGCAGGGCTTGGTTGAGGCATCGCAGGATTTTGCCCCGGTACCTGAAGCCTATACCTTAATTAATATCGATTTAGCCTCTTCAATCCGTGTTTTTGGACAAGCATGGAGCTTAAGTTTGAGTGCTCAGAACCTGCTCAATACACGATATCGTGATTATTTAAACAGGTTTAGATATTATGCTGACGATACAGGAAGAAATATAATACTTAGGCTGAAAGTGCCTTTTGGAAAAGTAAATAACAATAACCTAAATAATAATAATTAAAATTTAAAACTATGTTTAAAAAACAATTGAGATTTGGTCTTATGGCAGCTATGGTAGCAGCAATAAGCATAACAGGGTGTAAAAAGGATGAACTTCCGGAAGTAGATGAAGAAGAATTGATCACTACTCTTCGCATTAAATTCGTCAACAAGGCGATTTCATCCGATGTCCGCACATTTACTTATAAAGACTTAGATGGTCCTGGAGGAACTGCTCCATCGATAGACGAGATTAAACTTGCGGCCAATTCTAGATACACCATGACCGTTGATGCGGTATTAAATGAGTCAACTACCCCGGCGGAAAATATCAAAACTGAAATTGAAGCCGAGGCGAATGATCACTTATTTGTTTACAAACCGACCACTGGCTTGAATTTAACTATAACTGTAACAGATAAGGATACCAAAAATCTACCTATCGGATTAGCTGGAAATGCAAATACAGGTGCAGCCTCAACTGGAAAGGTTCAGGTATTATTGCGTCATCAGCCGGGTACTAAAAATGGTACTGAAACACCGGGAAGCACAGACATTGATGCTACTTTTAATGTAGTTATCCAGTAATAGCTTTTTCAAATAAAAAAAGTGTCGGTACTAGTCCATAGGCCGGCACTTTTTTATTAAAAAAATTCTGAATACCTGGAGTTGGAGTTGTTACTGGGAACCAATTTGACTCCGCAGGATACCATCCGCATTTATACCCTAAATTCTGCCCGATTTCTGTGGATCGTTAAAGATTATCGAAGCATAGAAAAGGGAAAGCTTGGTGATCTACTTATACTGAATGCGAAAGCCCTTGATAATATCAGGAATACCGAGGTAATAGCTGAGGGTGCAATATTATGATTTAGGGGTTTAGTTCAAGCCGGATGATTGCAATTCAGATTGGAATTTTTTCTACTGACCGCAAAGGGGTCAAATGTTAATAGAATTTCGTAGGCACGGGAATCCCGACCCCGAAGGCGGTCGCATGTATTTGAAAATCTCACATACGACCTCCTTCGGGGTC
>JBDNGV010000359.1:0-2624 GCA_041689125.1 Daejeonella sp. | reverse complement strand
TTAAAAGCAACGGGCACCGGGTTCCAACTCAATTCTCTGCCAGTTACAGCGTTAATACCAGGTCTATTTGGGTCAGTACCTGCCATATTCCGAACATCGACTGTATTTGCAGCCAAATAAACCGGCCAAGCCGAATTGAAATCTGCATATCCAACGCCTGGTCTGTTTATACCTTCAATAAGATTATATTGAACACTTGATTCAATGGTTAAAAAATCATTTTTACCCATTTTACCAGATATATTCAGATTGGCTGTTTTTCTCTTATAATCAGAATTTGGCTGCTGATCTTGTGCACGCAAATCACTTATAGATAATCTCGTTTTCAATTTCTCACTACCAGCACTAAATGCTACTGTATTTGTAATACTCTGGCTTACTTCATAAAAGTTTCTAATATTATCTCTTACACTAAATGGTGAATATGGGCGCATAACTCCATCAAACTGCATCACCATTGAGCCGTCCATTTTAGCACCGTAGGATAAACGACCCGAGCTTAATGCAGCGGCAGCGGTAGCAGGCTTTACACCATCATTACCTTGTCCATATTCATATTGGTAATTCGGGAAAACTGATGGAGTACCAAAGCTTGCATCAGAAGTAACTTCAATACCAACACCTTTTTGAGCAGAACCTTTCTTGGTTGTGATCAAGATAACTCCATTTGCAGCTTGTGATCCGTAAAGTGCAGCAGCAGCACCACCTTTCAAAACAGAAATAGTTGCAATATCATCAGGATTCATACTAGAAATACCATCTCCTCGGTCAGCATTCAATCCTTCAGTATTTGTTACAGGTCCTCTGTTAGTATTATTAATTGGCATACCATCAACAACATATAGTGGTTGCTGGTTACCATTCAAGGAAGTATTACCACGAATAATTACACGGCTGGAACCACCTACTCCTGAGTTTGCTTGGGTTGCATCAACACCGGCAATTTTACCTGTCAGAGAGTTTGCAACGTTATTCTGACGTGACTCAGTAAAGTCATCACCACGCACTTCCTGTACTGAATAACCTAATCCTCTTTTTGCTTTGGTAACACCAAATGCCGTAACAACCACTTCACTTAATGACTGGCGATCTTCAACTAAGGTTACATTGACATTAGTTCTGCCATTAACAGAGACTTCCTGAGTAATATAGCCAATATAGGTAAATACCAACACCGCATTATCGGGGGCGTTTAAAACGAAACTACCGTTAACGTCTGTCGATGCACCGGTTTCAGAACCTTTCACACGAACACTTACACCAATTAAAGCTTCACCTTTAGCATCGATTACCTTACCACGGATATCCGCGCGTTTCTGCTCGATATTGAAACTAGAAACCTTAGCTGATGCCTGAGCATTTAATGAGTTAATATCACGTCTATCCGGTACTAATGAAAATTTAGAGGTTTGCTCCAGAAAGCGTTCATCTCTTCTTTTCAGAATGATTGTGTTTTCTGTTATAGTATAGGTCAAAGGCTGATTTTTAAAAACTTGATCCAATACTTCTTCCAGAGAAGAATTTTTAGCTTTAACAGTTACAGGAACAGTATTTCTCAGCAATCTTGTGTTGTAAAGAAAATCATAACCGGTTTGTTTTCTGATTTCAGTAAAAACTTTGTCCAGATTAGAGTTTGTTTCATTTAACGTAACATTTTGAGAGAAGCCCTTTGCGTTTACTTGCAAAAAAGCTACTAAAATTAAAATGGTAGTCAGCTTCATAATTCGTAAAGTTTGATCCGAGACCTTTTTTATAAGTCTATTGCCAGTAAGTTTACTGACCTTGTTCATGCAGGAATTAATGCATTCACTTAGTAAAATATTTTTCATATTTTTACATTTTAAATTGTTTTGGTTAATAAATTAAAATTTCGCACTCACGGAATTTATTACAAGAAATTAATCTGAAACTATTCCGCCTCGGGGCGCAATCCGAGGCGGTTTTTCATTTTAATCCCTTTAATAAACCTAGCTGGAATCGGTTTTCATCATATTTATTTGAGTTTAGATTTAAGGACTTGATTTAACTTTTAATTTCTTTCCCTTCACAGTAAATTTCACACCACCACTTTCTTCCATTATTTTCAGAACTCCTGAAATCTTCACATCATTGGAAATAAAGCCTGTAAATTCATCAGTCGGCATCTTTCCTTCATACACTAGTTCTACATCATACCAGCGTTCAATTTCACGCATAATTTCCCTAATTGGGGTATTTCTGAATCTGAAATAACCATTTTTCCAAGCAACAGCCTTTTCTATATCTGCATTCTCAATCCGTATACCTGAATTAGAGGATTTGGTTAGCGACTGCTCTCCCGGTTTGAGAAGTTTTGTGTTAGAAACAACATTTGCTTTAGAATTTAAAATAACCCTAACACTGCCTTCAAGCAATGTTGTCTTCACATAATCCTCATCATCATAGGAGTTTATATTGAAATGAGTACCCAATACTTCAACAATTTGATTGCCACTTTGTACACAAAAAGGAACACTTTTATTAGGTGAAATCTCAAAATAAGCCTCACCTTCAAGCTGAACCTTACGTTCATTTCCGGCGAAAGTGGTTGGATAACTTAAAGTTGATGCAGAGTTTAACCAAACTTTACTTCCATCAGGCAATCG
>JBDNGV010000358.1:0-5688 GCA_041689125.1 Daejeonella sp. | reverse complement strand
CCCATCTTATTGAAAATGGGAGACGATATTTCCACAGATGGAATACTGAAAGCGGGTGCCGATGTACTGCCTTTACGTTCAAATATTCCGGAGATAAGCAAATATGCTTATTATGCTATTGATCCAAGTTTCTATGATCGGGCTATTCAAAATTATAGAGGCTTTTGTGTTATAGCAGGCGGAAATTATGCCCAAGGTTCAAGTAGAGAACACGCTGCATTGGCGCCCAGGTATCTTGGACAAAAGTTTGCTATTGCTAAATCTTATGCCCGTATCGGCTGGCAGAACCTGATCAATTTTGGTATAATTCCTTTCGAATTCAAAAACGCAGCTGACTGGGACAAACTAGAACAAGGTGATATTTTACGGATAGAAGGCTTAAGGACAGCCATCAAAAACAGAGATACAGTAACAGCTACGGTACTCGGAAAAGGTATTGAAATTCCACTTACTTACAATATCAGTGAGAGACAAGCTGAAATAATCTTAAAAGGTGGAGTTATTAATTTTATAAAGCAAAATTGAGATGGAAGAAAAAATTAAGGATAAAAAAACACTTTTGCTCAAAACTATTATTGTTTTTACCTGCGCCTTAATGCTTTCTTGCGAAGAACAAAATCACTTCTATCATGCCGACCCATTGAAAATTTCACAAAACTTACTTTATTCTGTAAAAGGAAATGAGAATTTTAATGCTTGGACTGATACTCTTGAGCATCTCAGCATGAAATCGTTGAAAAAGCATTTGAATAATGACAATAGCAAAAAAGTATTCTGGATAAATATTTACAATGCTTACACACAAATTTTATTAAAAAAAGATGCTTCCACATACCAAAACAAAGATGCCTTTTTTAAAGCAAAAAAGATTTTGATTAGTGGTGAGTTGCTCAGCTTGGATGACATAGAGCATGATTTTTTAAGCAAAAAAAACATCAACACGAAATTTGAAGATCAATTTCAGTTAATTAAAACAGACCCCAGAATCCATTTTGCTCTGAATTGCGGCGCTGCAAGCTGTCCGCTCATTCGCTTTTATGAAGTGGAAAAAGTTGAGGAGCAATTGAATTTGGCAACAAAAGTTTATTTAGAATCAGATGTAAAATATGACATGCTTGCTAATACGGTTTCTGTTCCGGTAATTATGAATTGGTTTGAAGATGATTTTAACGGAGAAAAAGGCATTTTAAATTTTTTGAAAAAATTTAAAATTATTCCTAAAAATGCTCATCCTAAAATTCAATTTAAGGAATACGACTGGACAATTCTAAGGAATAAATTTGCGGAATAGTTTTTTAAAGAACTTCATTCTATGAACACAAATTTGTAAGCAATTATAACAACACCAAAGACAAATAGCACGACAAAGTAAAATGGAGAAAATAAAAGAAATAAACATCGATGTAAAACACATAGCAACACTTGCCGGACACAGCGGCTGTGTATATGCGCTGGATAAAGGCATATCTGAACACACTGTTTTTACAGGGGGCAGTGATATGTTTATTGCACTATGGAATTTAGAGACCCTCCAAGCCGAAAAATTTGCGGCATCTTTCCCTGCGCCGATTTATACAATTTGTCATATTCCTGAAAAAAAAATATTGCTTGCCGGAACAACAACAGGAAGTATTTATATAATTGATTTAGAGAAAAGAGAAGAAATAAAAATTCTGCAACATCATACGGCGCCGGTTTTTGATATAAAATATTCATTAAAAACCAATTGCTTTTATACAGCTGGTGGCGATGGTAATTTTGCAGTTTGCTCACTCGATATTTTATCATTGATTAAAATAAAAAAACTATCAAACCAAAAAGTACGCAGCATTGATTTTAATTACACTACTTCCGAAATAGCTGTTGCATTGGGTGATTGCAACATCCATGTATTTGACCTGCATACATTGGATCATAAAAAAGATTTTATTGCACATCAACTTGCAGCAAATGTTGTGCGGTACAGCCCCGATGGTAAATTCCTTTTAACAGGAGGAAGAGATGCTCATTTGAATATTTGGCAAGTAGCTAATTATGAATTAGTTGAGTCAATTCCTGCGCATAACTGGGCAATTTATGATATAGTATTTAACCCTGATGCTACATTATTTGCCACCGCCAGCCGTGATAAAACCATAAAAATTTGGAATGCAAAAACATATCAATTATTAAAACGCATCACTAAAGAAAATTTTGATGCACATACACACTCCATAAACAAATTACTTTGGAGTACTTATAATAATTATTTGGTTTCTGCCGGTGATGACAGAATGATTATGGTAAGGGAAGTGAATAGTTTTTAGAAGGAATAAGGAAATTTATATAAGATTGGAGACCTAAAATGAATATTACAAAAGAACAGGTTTTAGAAGCGTTAAAACATGTAGAAGATCCTGATTTAAAAAAGGATTTGGTAGCGCTTGGTATGATAAAGGATTTAGAAGTAAATGGTAAAAATGTAAGTTTTACCGTAGTACTTACAACGCCTGCCTGCCCAATGAAAGAATTGATTCAAAAGAATTGTGTAAATGCAATTTTGAAGTATATAGGTGCAGAAGTGAATGTAAATGTAAAAATGACATCCGATGTAACATCGCGTAATAGCAGTGGGCCTATGTTGCCAAACGTAAAAAATATTATTGGAGTAGCATCCGGTAAAGGTGGTGTTGGAAAATCAACAGTGGCTGCCAACTTAGCTTTGGCTTTAGTGAAGTTAGGCGCATCGGTTGGATTGGTTGATGCCGATATTTATGGTCCATCACAAACAATTATGTTTGATGTAATGCGTGCAAAGCCAATGATGAAAGAGATTGATGGTAAAAATAAAATTATTCCTGTTGAAAATTATGGGGTAAAATTATTATCCATCGGTTTTTTTGCAGATACATCCCAAGCCATTGTATGGCGCGGTCCGATGGCTTCAAAAGCTGTAGTACAAATGTTTCAGGATGCAGATTGGGGGGAATTGGATTATATGATTATTGATTTACCTCCCGGAACCGGTGACATTCATTTAACATTAGTAGGTGCCGTTCCTTTAACCGGGGTTGTGATTGTAAGTACTCCTCAATTTGTGGCTTTGGCTGATGCGAAAAAGGGTGTTGGAATGTTTCAGATGCCGGCAATAAATGTACCTGTTTTAGGTATTGTAGAAAACATGTCTTATTTCAGTCCGCCAGACCAACCAGATAAGAGATATTATATTTTTGGTAAAGACGGAGCAAAAAATCTTGCTGCAGAATTAGGAGTTCCTTTGTTAGGTGAAATACCATTGGTACAAAGTATTTGCGAAGCTGGTGATGCAGGCTGTCCGGCTGTAATGCAAGACAATACTCCACAAGCTATTGCATATATGGAAATGGCAAGTAAGGTGGCGCAACAAGTATCCATACAAAATGCAAAAGTGCCGATAGCTCAAGTAGCGGATGTTAAATGGTAAATCCGATAGCGTTCGATTGATCTCAGGTCGAAGTCTAAGGGATAGACGTAATTATAAGTCGACTGTTTTCGATTAATGCTTAAGTAATGGCTTGTTTTATTAAAATTTTTAATTTTAACCCTTAAATCTTACACCATGTATCCAGAATATTTAGTAATGCCAATGAAGGAAGAACTTACCTCTGTTGGTTTTGAAGACCTCCGCAATGCTGAGGAAGTAGATGCTGCCGTTAACTCGAAAGGCACCGTGTTAGTAATTGTTAATTCAGTTTGCGGATGTGCTGCCGGTGCCGCGCGTCCGGGGGCAAAACTTTCATTGTTAGCAACCAAGCGTCCTGACCGTATTACAACGGTGTTTGCCGGCTTTGACACCGAAGCCACTGAACAGGCACGCAAACATTTTCTTCCCTACCCTCCGTCATCGCCTTGTATAGGCTTGTTCAAAGATGGAAAATTGGTTCATTTTGTGGAACGCCACCATATTGAAGGAAGATCCAAAGAACTGATTTCCGATAATCTAAAGGCCGCTTTTGAGGAGTATTGTTAATTGAAAAGTTTAAACTTTCAACTTTATGGCTATAAAAATGATGAATTTTAAAGATATGCCATTTGACTCACGGGTATGGATATACCAATCCATCCGTGAGTTTTCTGATAATGAAATTACTCAACTAAAAACTAAAGCAAAAAGTTTTATTTCTGAGTGGACTTCGCACGGAAAAAAGATGAGCGCTTGTATTGAAATCTTTTACAATCGTTTTATTATAGTATGTGTAGATGAAAAAACCACGTCCGCCAGCGGATGCGGAATTGAAAAGTCGGTAAAATTCATTCAGCAATTGGAATCCGACTTAGGCGGAAATACTTCTCTTCTAGACAGAATGAATGTTGCTTACAGAAAGAATGCCCGCCTGAATAACGAAGCAGGAAAAGGGGAAATTCTTTCGTGTCATATTTCTGAACTCAAAAATTTACTCACATTTCCGATAGGGGAGGCTGGGATAACTGTATTCAATAACCTCGTAAATACCAAAGAAGAGTTGGAGAAAAATTGGGAAGTGCCCTTGGAAATATTTGACAAAAGAATTTATTGAGCAGAAAAACCTATGCATGCCAAAGGGACTTGGGGTTTAGCCCAAACATTTATTTCCTAATATATATCAAAATAAAAAAACGTCTTACGAGTTAAAAGAAGCTTATAATATGCTGATAAAAATTGATGAAGATACATTTTTGATTGGCATAAGTTTTTCATTAAACACAATTTTAAAATTTCATACGCTCCCAAAAGGGACTCAAAATATAGGTTAATATGGAATATGATAATTATTCAACAGAAGGTTCTTCTGTTCCCGATGGTTTCAAAAGTAATGGCCCTATCCTTACATATGGTTGCAGTCAATCAGATGTATATAACTGGCTGTCGGATATTGATATGCCACCTGGTTCGGCAATTTTCAATATTATAGAGATAAAATTCAAAGGATCCCGTAAGGAATTCTATCTTAACTATCAAAACATATATCTCAAAAGTGGAGAATTGGTTATTGTTGAAGGCACTATGGGTGGTTATGATGTTGGACATGTTTCCTTAACCGGTGAACTGGTACGTATGCAGCTCAAGAAAAAGAATGTGCGTACGGATGAAGTTGTTAAAAAAATCCATCGCAGAGCCACCCCTTCTGATGTAAGTAAATGGAAGCTTGCCAAAGAGATGGAATTAGGTACCATGTATAAAGTACGGGCTTTTATTAAAGAGCTTGGCTTATCAATGAAATTAAGCGATGTAGATTACCAAGGCGATCAATCTAAAGCCACATTTTATTACACAGCCGAAGGGCGAGTGGATTTCCGGGAGCTAATTAAACGCCTGTCCAATGCTTTTCATATACGGGTAGAGATGCGTCAAATTGGGAAACGTGAGGAAGCCTGTCGCATAGGCGGTATTGGTCCCTGTGGAAGTTATTTATGCTGCCATACCTGGTCTACTAATTTTAAAACTGATTCCCCTTTTGCGACTCGCTATCAAAATATTTCCAGGCGACAAGGCAATAAATTTGAATGCTACATCAACGATGAGACGGAGAATAAAGATGGCATCAAATCGGATGATCTAAAGGATAAAGCACAAGAAAATAATAAATCTAAAGTTGCCAGTGCGTTGGTTTATGCAAACGTTGTTGGTGATAGCATAACCCGTTTTGATGATAAAGGCACTAAGCACAAAAAAAACAAAATAATAAAAAT
>JBDNGV010000357.1:0-1797 GCA_041689125.1 Daejeonella sp. | reverse complement strand
ATGCTGAAAATGTCTTTTACAGGTTCCTGTCGAGTGATCCGAATAACTTTAATCCATGGTATGATAACTATACTACTAGTCTACGGAATGATTATGCGATTAGTACAGTTATGACTAGTTATATGGCTCCTAAAAATGATTCGCGCTTGCCTGTATACGGTGAGGTTTTAAGTGGTAGAGTGGTGGGTTTAGATTATGGTTTAAATACCGCAAAGAACATCCCGGGTGCATATAGCCGCATCGGCGATAAGTTTCGCGGTGCCGGTTCTCCAGCTTTGGTTTACTCGTATGCACAGGTGTTATTCACTTTTGCAGAGGCAGCCAAACAAGGCTGGATAGCAGGTGGCGATGCACTGGCTTCTACTCATTATGCAAATGCAATCAAAGCTTCTTTGGAGACTTATGGGGTTTATAGCGCCCCAACTTACGCGACTTACATGGGAAATGCTGATGTTACATACAATGCCGCAACAGCTCTGGAACAAATCATGACTCAAAAATGGGTTCATTTATACTTGAATGGTTTTGAGGCCTGGTCTGACTGGAGAAGAACAGGATTCCCAATGTTAACTCCCGCGATAAATGGTAACATTCCAACAATTCCGCGGAGGATGGGGTACCCAACCAATGAGAAATCAATCAATGGAAAAAGTTATACTGAAGCTGTAGCCCGTCAGGGTGCAGATAATTTAACAACACGTATTTGGTGGGATAAATAGATTTTAATTTATTTGTTTAATGAAGAGACCGTATATGAAATTTATTTCAATACGGTCTCTTTTTTTATCCTAAATTTAAGAAGCAAATAGTCTTACACAATTAAAATACTGAATATGAAGGCGAAACTTATCCAGTTGATCTTTTCCCTCTCGGCCATATGCTATATTATGCCTGTGGCTGCGCAAGAAACATGCAAAGTATTGGTTCCTGCTATTTCTAACAAATATGAAGGACTCTGTAAAAAAGGAAAAGCTGATGGAGAAGGAAAAGCGGATGGAACTGACCATTATGCTGGTACTTTTAAGGATGGTTTTCCTAATGGGCAAGGCATATACCGTTGGGAGAACGGGGATATTTACAATGGAAAATGGTACAGAGGGAAAATGGATGGACAGGGTACCAAAACATTTAAAAGAGACGGTAAGGCCGATAGTGTAGTAAATGGTTTCTGGAAAAGGGATAGTTATATAGGTAAATTTGAAAGTCCGTTTATCATCCACAGTCAGACTAACCAAATCGCCCGGATCGAAATTCAAAAAAAATCCGGCGATGATGAAAACACCATTACAGTAGAATTATCAAATACCAGTGGTGGAATTCCTTCCCTTGGAGTATCGCAGAATGGGGCTAAAGCTTCCATATCGAATATTAACATTTTGACAGGCGCCTATTTACGGGTGGTAAACATGATGGATGGCATTAAGGGAACATCGCAAATGCTGACGGAGGTTGAGTTTCCGTTCAAAGCCCAGTTTAAAATTGGAAATCAGGAAATGACAATTGAGATACTCGAACCTGGAAACTGGCTTATTAATGTCTTTTTGAATAATTAGATTTACATTCTCTTTTTCTCAACTTTTTATCAGAGATGCTTGAGCGGAGTGCTTTGGTTATATACTTGACCTGAAGTTTCGTGACAAAAATTTTTTGCAATTTTTAAAAATTAAATACCTGAATATCAAGTATTTACAAATTTTACAAAAAAATAACAATAAATATATTTTGCCGTAACAAATATGTTGCCCAAATTTGACTATAAAGTAACCAACATTAATCAATCCTCATTTAAACAATTCT
>JBDNGV010000356.1:0-11720 GCA_041689125.1 Daejeonella sp. | reverse complement strand
CATAAGGAATAAACCCATAAGTACTGGAACTACATATCCTCCTTTGTAAACCATTCCAAAATAATTACCTGGTAGTGGGTGACCGTTCTCAGGATCTCCACCCTCAAAATTAGCAGGATCTCCCATTACGAATTTCCATAATAGTATTCCGACAAGAATACACATCACAATAGATAGACTTGCAAAAATGCTTGAACCAGAGCTCTCTTTCTTAGCTGTTGTTGGTTTTGGTGCGTTCGCCATTTTTTTAAAATTTAGTTTTAGTTTTTGATTAGATAATATAAGTTAATTGATTTTTTGTTTGGTGTTGTTATGTTAATTTAATTTTCTATCATTTTTTAAAATATCATTTATTTGTTTCCCACTTCCTTCGGGATAACAAAAATATAATTTTCGAGTTAATAAAAAATTTTTTGTGAATTTATTAATTCTATTTATTCAATCCTGTCAAAAT
The DNA here is from genome assembly GCA_041689125.1 of Daejeonella sp. Lineage (GTDB taxonomy): Bacteria > Bacteroidota > Bacteroidia > Sphingobacteriales > Sphingobacteriaceae > Daejeonella. Next base: position 11,266 of record JBDNGV010000356.1, on the reverse strand, counting down.
CTTCCCTAGAATATAGCAAGAAACATGCCGTTCTAAAAGTAGATTACCAACGAAACGTGGTAATCATTTTACAATGAAAACTATTTTTTATTGTAATTGCAAATTTGCTGAATGATTTTAAAGTCTAAACATATAAAAATAACTTAGGATTGGCACTAATTATTTCATTTTCAGTGAATTCCTCATATTGTTTAAAATTTGATACAAATGCTTGTGACAGTTTTAAAGCCTTCTGATCATAGGCCTCCTTGTCTGTCCAAGTATTACGGGGGTTTAAAATTACTGCAGGCACACCTGGGCAGGATAAAGGCATAGCCAAACCAAAAAGCGGATGCTCTTCATACTCAACCCCATTCAAATCGTTATTTAAGGCAGCACTAATCATTGCTCTGGTGTATGAGAGCTTCATTCTTGTACCAGTTCCATATGCTCCTCCAGTCCATCCGGTATTAACCAGCCATATCTTTACATCTCCTTCGATCATCTTCTTTCCAAGAAGTTCTGCATATTTCGCCGGGTGCAATGGTAGAAAGGCCTTGCCGAAACAAGCCGAAAAGGTAAGCTGTGGTTCGGTAACATCAGCTTCGGTACCTGCAACTTTGGCTGTGTATCCTGAAATAAAATGATACATGGCCTGTGACCTACTCAATCGGGATATTGGAGGCAACACCCCAAAAGCATCAGCAGTCAAGAAAAAGATATTCTTAGGACTAGGTGCAACCGAAGGTATCAGCGCATTATCAATAAAATCGATTGGATAGGCTACCCTTGTATTTTCTGTTTTATAAATACTGCTGAAATCAACTTTCCTGGTGTTCTCGAAAAAATTGATATTCTCTAATAGTGCACCAAATTTTACAGCCTTAAAAATCTGGGGTTCCTTTTCCTGACTTAAATCTACACACTTAGCATAACAACCTCCTTCAAAGTTAAATACCCTATCCTTATCCCAACCATGCTCATCATCGCCGATTAAGGCCCGGTCAGGATCTGCAGAAAGAGTTGTCTTTCCGGTGCCTGATAAACCAAAAAACAAAGCGGTATCACCATTACTTCCAAGATTGGCCGAACAATGCATGGAAAGAACCTGATGCTGAATAGGTAAGGTGAAATTTAAAATAGAAAATATCCCTTTCTTTATCTCTCCCGTGTAACCTGTCCCAGCAATCAAAATGATTTTACTTGTAAAATTAATAATGGAGAAATTATGCTGTCGGGTTCCGTCCCTATGGGGTTCAGCCCGAAATCCTGGAGCTGTAATAACTGTCCATTCAGGCTGTGAGGCAGGATTGACGGTCTTTGGTCTCAGGAATAAATTATTTGCAAAAAGATTTTGGTAGGCAGTTTCAGAAATTACCCTGATATCCATCCTGAAATCTTCAGCAGCGCAAGCATAACAATCACGAACATAAATGTCTTTATCAGATAGGTATTGGCATACTTTGATATATAAGGCATCAAATTTTTCAGGACTCAGTGGGATATTAATATCACCCCACCAGACTGTATCTGAAGTAATGCCGTCGTAAACAATGAAGCGGTCTTTTGGAGACCTTCCGGTAAACTCGCCCGTGTCTGCCGCAAATGCACCACTATCTGCAAGGTTCCCTTCTCCGTTTATTATGGCATGTTCAATTAAACTTGCCGGGTCCAATTGATAATAAATTGATTTTTCTTGGGTAAGATTCAGATAGGCTAGGTCTATATTTTTAGCTGAAATACTATTGGTATCCATTCCTTTTATAACAAGATTTTTACAAAGGTACGGAGTAAAATTTTCATCATTACAATAAAACTGCCTCAAAATCAGCTAATTGTAACTTTAACACTAAGGCATAAAGCACTACATTTCAATAAGATACAGGTCCAGATTAGCCGCCAATTTTTTTAACTTTATATCCCTCAACAAGAAGCAAAGTCAAAACCTTTTCGCGAAAATCGCCCTGAATAATAATTTGCCCATCCTTTGCGGATCCACCGACGCCACATTTCTGTTTAAGCTTTTTACCAAGCAGCTCAAGATCTACTTGGTTTCCTACAAAACCGGTAACCAGTGTAACCGCTTTACCTCCGCGTTGCTTCCTATCGAGCTGCAATCTCAAAACCTGTAGTCGAGGTTCAAGAGTGTTGAGAATTTCAGAAACATCAGAAACATACCCAAAGTCAGGATCAGTTGAATATACAACCCCCTGAAGACCTTTATTCTTTTTAGACATAAATTAATTAAGGATATTTAATGAATGAGGATTAATTCCAATACTAAGTTCTGTTCCCATATTAAAGGGATCGCCATCTAGATGAATTGCGGCATCCTGCTCTCTGATAATACTGATCTTACTACCCTGAATAATCTCCAAATAGTTTGACTTATGTGTATTCTTTCTGAACATTCTAAAAACTAATGCAGGAAACTTATACAGAGGAAATGGTTTTAGGATACAAATATCCAGCAAACCATCATTCAAAGAGGCGAAAGGAGAAATATGTGCATTGTTACCATATTGCGAAGAGTTAGCAATACTAATCATAAAGGCCTGATACTCATATTCTTTTCCGTCAATGATGAGACGGTAATTGTGAGAACGGTAATTTGAAACTTCTGAGAAAGCTATTTTAACATAGCTACTTAGGCCGCGCTTAACATTTTCAGCAAAACGTGCACTGATCTGTGCATCAAATCCGATACCAGCCATATTAAAGAATTTTCTGCCGTTAAAAGTGCCTGAATCAATTTTAGTGATATGAAGCTTATTAATTATTTTAATTGCCTGAACATCAATTAGTGGAATCCCTAAAGACCTAGCCAGCCCATTACCTGATCCAAATGGTATTATTCCCATTAATTTATCAGTACCTTCAACCTCAGTTGCTACCTCATTTATTGTACCATCTCCTCCCACTGCAACAAGAATTTCTACTCCATTTCTAATTGCTTCGGCTGCAAGAAGAGTTCCATGACCATGATATTCTGTAAAGACACATTCAAAGTCGAATTTGCTCTTATCCAGATATTTATCAATCTTTTCCGGGAAATTATATTTGGTCTTTCCGCCTGAAATTGGATTAATAACAAATAAAATTTTTCTTTTCAACTAAATTTAGAATTTAGCTTCAAAAATACTCTTAAATTTTTTAGAACATAATATTTATCCTACTTTTGCTATGCAAAAAAGTGGATCGATTTGCGTTGATTGCAACCACGTAAAAAAAAGTGCTAAAACATTCTGCTAGTTTTTACATCGATCAAAACTCTCCTTCTACTTTCTGTATTGCAATAAAATCACTTATTTTTTAATATTAATCAAAACGCTATGCCTTATTTATTTACCTCCGAATCAGTATCAGAAGGTCACCCGGATAAAGTGGCCGATCAGATATCAGATGCATTAATTGACAACTTCTTAGCATGGGATCCTGACTCAAAAGTTGCCTGTGAAACATTAGTTACTACAGGTTTAGTTGTATTAGCAGGAGAGGTTAAGTCACAAACTTACCTTGATGTACAAAGAATTGCCCGTGAGGTGGTTCGCAAAATTGGTTATACAAAATCTGAATATATGTTCGAGGCTGATTCATGCGGTGTTATTTCTGCAATTCATGAGCAATCGGCTGATATCAACCAAGGAGTAGACAGAGTAAATAAACAAGATCAGGGTGCAGGTGACCAAGGCATGATGTTTGGCTATGCAACAAGCGAAACTGATAACTATATGCCACTGGCATTAGATCTTGCACACAAGATTTTAACAGAGCTTGCTGCGCTTCGCAGAGAGAATTCTGGCATTAAATATCTTCGCCCGGATGCAAAATCTCAAGTAACTATTGAATACAGTGATGATCACAGACCAATTCGTATTGATGCAATTGTGGTATCTACCCAGCATGATGACTTTGATACAGAAGTAAACATGCAGAAAAAGATTCAGCAAGATATCATCTCTATCTTGATTCCAAGAATAAAGGCACAACTTAAACCAGAGCTTCAAGCTCTTTTCACTGATGCGATCAAATATCACATCAATCCTACAGGAAAATTCGTGATCGGTGGCCCGCATGGAGATACTGGATTAACAGGCCGAAAGATCATTGTTGATACTTATGGTGGTAAAGGTGCTCATGGTGGTGGTGCATTCTCAGGAAAAGATCCTTCAAAAGTGGATCGTTCAGCAGCATATGCAACCCGCCATATTGCTAAAAATTTGGTTGCTGCAGGAGTATGTAACGAAATTCTGGTACAGGTTTCTTATGCGATTGGAGTTAAAGATCCAATGGGGATTTTTGTAGATACCTATGGAACTGCTAAAGTTGGTTTAAATGATGGTGAGATTGCACAAAAGATTTCCGCTATTTTTGATATGACTCCTTACGGAATCGAAACCCGTTTAAAACTTCGTAATCCAATTTATTCTGAAACTGCAGCATATGGCCACATGGGACGCCAAAGTGAAGTGGTAACTAAAACATTCTCAGGAAATAATGGCGAAAGCAAAACTGTAGAAGTTGAGCTATTTACGTGGGAAAAACTGGATTATATGGATCAAGTTAAAAAAGCCTTCAATTTGGCTTAATACATAATTTTATTGCTTTAAAGCCTTCTCTCTTTACAGAAAGAAGGCTTTTTTGTTTAATATTGTACTGATGAAAGATCAGAATTTAAACCCATGGAAAACCCTTTCAAGTGAAAAGATCTATGAGAATCCCTGGATCTGTCTGAAAGAACATCAGGTAATTAATCCGGGCGGAGGGAAAGGAATTTACGGTGAGGTCCACTTTAAAAATCTGGCCATAGGTATTATCCCATTGGATGAGGAAAATAATACTTGGCTGGTTGGGCAGTATCGGTTTCCGTTGAATCAATACAGCTGGGAAATCCCGGAAGGTGGTGGTATACTTGATACTGACCCACTGTTAAGTGCCCAAAGGGAATTATTGGAAGAAACAGGAATTAAGGCAAATGCATGGACTGAAATCCAGAGAATTCATCTTTCTAACTCGGTGAGTGATGAACTGGGTATCATTTATCTAGCAAGACAACTAAGCTTTGGCGAATCAAGTCCAGAAGAAAGCGAAGATTTGATTGTACGTAAATTACCTTTTGAAACAGTGTATCAAATGGTTTTAAGTGGTGAAATAACAGATTCATTAAGCGTTGCAGCAATTTTAAAAGTGAAAATTTTGAATCTAACAGATAAGCTCGTTTAATTGATGTTTTAGCATTCGATAAATAAAACTATATGAATAAATTTTTAGGATATATCTTCACGCCAATCCACTATTTGTTTTTTGGATTTTTTGTCTGCCTGTTTCATCCTATACAATGGTTATGTTTTAAGCTGGGCGGGCAGGAAGCACACAAGAAATCTGTAGACCTGTTAAATTTCTTTCTTGTGAACACTTATTACCTGCTGGGAAGTTCGATAAGTTTTAAAAATCTATATCCGTTGCCAGAAAATCGACCAATCATTTTTATATCCAACCATCAAAGTTTATATGATATCCCACCACTAATTTGGTTCCTCAGGAAGTATCATGCCAAATTTATTTCAAAAATTGAATTAACAAAGGGAATCCCTAGCGTTTCCTTCAATCTTAAATATGGAGGCGGTGCTAATATTGACAGAAAAGATAGTAAACAGGCGGTTGCAGAAATTCTAAAGCTGGCCGAAAGAATGAAAGCTAACAACTGGTCTACAGTAATTTTCCCCGAAGGAACACGCTCAAGGGATGGTAAATTAAAGCCATTTGCAATTGGCGGTGTTGCCACCATTTTGAAAAAGGCACCAAATGCACTTATTGTCCCGATTGTAATCAGGAACTCTTGGAAATTTGTACAATTCGGTGCATTCCCATTAAGTTTTGGAGAAAGAATGAGTTGGGAGATTCTAGAACCCTTCGAAACTGAAGATAAATCGATGGAAGAAATAATGAGTATCTCAGAAGAAGCGATCGGCAGGGCTCTCTGAAACTGATAGAAGTAGTTCTAACCAATATTCTTATCTTCTATTTGTTTAAAGAAATAATCCCTGTAGGTATCCCCAATAGGAATAGTCTTATCCCCGATAAGAATTCGGCTTCGCTCAATACTCTCAATTTTACCCAAAGCAATAATATAGGACTTATGAACCCTAATAAAGGATTTGGCAGGTAGTGACTCCTCCATTTTCTTCATATTTTGCAGGGTTATTATTCTTTCTGTTCTTGTAAAAATTGATATATAATCCTTCAGCCCCTCGATATAAAGTATATCATTAAGGTAAATTTTCTGGATTTTATGTTCGGTTTTTACAAAAATAAAGTCGTTGTTGTTTTGCTGAATTGAAGGTAAATCAGGGGCTGATGAGTTGTTATTACCTTTATTCTGAAGAACCTTTTGAGCTGCTTTATAAAATCGATCAAATGCAATTGGTTTAAGCAAATAGTCTACAACATCCAGTTCATATCCATCAAGTGCATACTGTGAATAAGCAGTGGTGAGTATAACATCGCATTTGCCATTAATTATTTTTAAGAATTGAATTCCTGTCAGTTCGGGCATCTGAACATCAAGAAAAACAAGATCAATAGCACCGCTTTGAACTAAAGACAAACCCTCAATAGCACTGGTTGTGGTTTTTACCAAAGTCAAAAATGGAACCTTTCTTATATAATCCTCCAGAATATCCAAAGCCAGAGGCTCATCATCAACTACCAGGCAACGTATCATTCTATAAATTTAGAACTAATTCGCAATTATAAACATCATTCTTATCCTCTATATGAAGTTCGTACTGGTCTTTGTACAACAAATCCAACCTCCTACGCACATTTTGCAAACCTATACCACCGGTATCATCCTTGTTCAGATTGCTCTTTTTGTTAACTGTCTTGAAGAAAAGCTTTCCGTGTTCTATATGCAAAAGTATACTTATCGGAACTTCTTTATCGGTGGCTATTCCGTGTTTAAAGGCATTCTCAACAAAAGAAATAAGTACTAGCGGTGTAATCTTTTGGGCCTTTGCATCACCTATTATTTCGAACTTGATATAACTGCTATCTTTAAATCTTAACTTCTGGAGTTCAATATAGTTTTCAAGATATCTTATCTCATCAACAAGAGCCACCTTATCCTCATTACTTTCATAAAGCATATACCTCATTATCTCTGAGAGCTTTAATATTGCTTCTGGTGTTTTATCTGATTTTTGATATGCCAGAGAGTAGATATTATTTAAAGAATTGAACAAAAAGTGGGGATTTATCTGAGATTTTAGAAATGCCAACTCTGAGAGAAGTTTCTCATTTTCGAGATTAGTCTTAATTTTTTCATTTAAAAACCAATCAGTAACGAACTTTAAAACGGCACTCAAGAAGATAAAGAGACTACCCATAAATGCGGCACTCATAAAATAGTCCCAGAATGCCATGATATGTTTTCCGGAATCCCGCTTGATGATTATATCATAGAAATAATAAGCTAAACCACATTTTACAAAAGAAGAGACTAATACCAATGCAATCATAACAATTGCGCACCACCAATATTTTTTACGGTTTAGGAAGGTTGGAAGAATAAAGAGGTAATTAAAATAAAAGATTGCAATATTGATTAATCCGAAATACACAAATACAACCACTGTTTTGTTCACAATCTTACCATTACTAGCCATGTACATAAACAGCAGTAGTAATGCGACCCAAACAATGACATGAAACAGAACCCGCAAAGATTTATTCATAATCGAAAATAGCGTTTCCAGCGCCTTTAATTAATCGGTTTCGACCAACAGGCAAAATCAATCTGCAAACAAGCAATTATTAACTATTAATTACATGATGCACAAATTTTACCGTTTGTCTGTAAAAATAGCTACTTGGTCTAATAGATTTCAGAAAGATTTTTTTTAAGTATTTATTTGTTCAATTAAAAAAGGAAAGTATGAAAAAGTTAACCAATTGCGTATCTCCATTTATAATGTTACTTGTTCCCTTATTCTTGCTAATCGGATTATTAGTGACAAATCTTGATAATGAAATCCCTCTCGAAAAGCAGAATGCCGGATTAAAACTTCAAGTACCATCATTAAAGAACCTTGTCAGCTCCGTCTTCAAATAATAAATGGAGCCGAGTCTGATTATTGAAACCAGAGATCTGTCATATCGCTTTGGTAAGCAGCTAGTTCTTGATCAGGTTTCACTTAAAGTCAGGGAGGGAAGTATTTATGGATTTCTAGGGCCAAACGGAGCCGGAAAGACCACAACTATTAAAGTTCTGCTTAATTTACTTCAGACGGGAGAAGGAAAGGTCTTTATTTTTGGTAAAGACCTGCAGAAAAATCGATTAGAAATACTTTCAGAAATTGGTTCATTAATCGAACAACCAGCAATATATTCTCACCTATCAGGAAAGGAAAATTTACTTAACAGGGCCATGCTGCTTCGTGTAAATGCTGATAAGGTTCATGAAATACTTAAGCTGGTTAATCTAACTGAGCATGCAGATAAAAAGTCCGGGAAGTATTCTCTTGGTATGAAACAGCGACTTGGAATCGCCCTTTCACTTCTAAATGATCCAAAATTACTTATTCTGGATGAACCAACTAATGGACTTGATCCAAACGGAATTATCGAAATCAGACAATTGATTCGAAAACTAGTAGAAGAGCAGGGTAAAACCGTTTTCATTTCCAGTCACCTTCTTTCCGAGATTGAAAAAATGGCTACCCACATTGGAATAATAAACCGTGGTAAATTGCTTTTTCAGGGAACCATAGAAGAACTACATAATATCAGCAAAAAACAGCTTGAGATCCAAACAGATGATTTGATTAGATCAAAGGCACTCTTATCCAAAAACGGTTACCAAGCAGAAATCTTATCGGAAATGATTCTTATACCCTACATTTCTGAAAATCAAAGTGCGGAGATTAATAGTTTACTTGTAAAGCATGATCATAAGGTTTACCATATGAGCATGAGTAAACAAAACCTAGAAAAATTATTCCTCTCCATTACTCAACTATAAATATGACGGGATTTCTACTTTCGATACAATCTGAGTTTTATAAAACAAGAAAAACCCTTGCTTTTCTTTCAGCAATCCTTTTACCGCTGATATTATGTATTCTGATTACAGCGGGTTTTTATACCCATTCAGATAAAATAATGTTTTATCCGGCTAGGATGCAGTGGTTCAAATTCAGCGGAGCATTTTTAGGGGTTATGGGGAGTCTTATCCTACCCATCCTAATTATTTTTCAGACTTTTTCTATCAATAATATCGAACACCGGGCTGAAATGTGGAAAAGCCTATTTTCGCTTCCGATACCTAAATGGAGTATTTATTCAGCGAAATACGTTTACACTGTTTTACTGAATGCCCTCTGCTTGACATTGTTTGCCACCTTTATTATTGCATCCGGGCATTTATTGAATGTGTTAAATCCCGAATTGAAGTTCAATCAATTTGATATTTCAGCAATCCTATTCAAATTACACCTCAAACTTTTCTTGGCTTCAATGGGGATATTATCAATACAGTTTTTATTGAGCTTGCTTTGGGCTGATTTCTTAAAACCAATGGGGATAGGTTTTGTGCTTACTGTTTTTGGGATAATAACTGCAAATCTGGGCTGGAAATATGCATTCACAATTCCTTATACCCACCCGATTTTGGCCTTGAGTAGTATGATGAAACAGGTTCTGAATAATAAAAATGAGCAAATTGAATTCGACCTGCTAAGCCGGGAAATATATGTCAGCCTTGCTGTTGCAGCAATTACATTCATAATTGGCTATTATGTAATCAAGAATCGTAGCATCAAAAATTAACGAACCGACCTCGGGATCACCACCAAACTTTCATGTCCATCGGTGTCTACTGACTGTACACCGAAAAAATAATTGTCTTTTGAATAACTCAGGCTGGTGGTATTACCGGTTACGAAGAATTTTTTCTCCCATACCGGGCTGGTAGTTTCTCTCATCACCACATAATATCCAACAGGTTTTTCTCCGACTGGATTTTCCCATTTAAGTACTGTTTTATTAGTCAAGCCGCTCGTTACAATACCTACATTTAATGGCTCTGGCGGAGCAAGTGCAAGGTTCGCAAGAGAAGCTAAGTTCATTCTTGTTACCTTCTGAGTATAATTATAAGCTACAAAATCGGGCAGATCTCCATAATTAACATCATTTTCTTTTCTAACTGTCTGATGCTGGCGGTCAAAATCTTCATTCATTTCGGTAATTCTGATACCTGCAAAGCCCTGTTGCGAGAATGGAGTGTGATCACCACCTCTCAGATATCTGTCGCGGCGATAGATCAGCTTCACATTTAACTGATCCACATATCTTTCACCAACTTCTTTCATGTAACGTGCAAATTGCCGGGCTTTACCATCGTTCTCAGAACCGGTACTAGCTCTGCGGTTGGCCTCCTCCGAGCTCTCGACAATTGATACGCCCTCGCTGAAGATCCTGACGCTATTATTATCCTTCAGTCCAGTTTCCATTCCGTAAGTATTACCCACAATATCGTTGGTGATCATACCCGCCAAATTCCACTTTTCAGCTTTTGCTCTTTTGGCAAGATTCACAGCACCATAAAGACCCTGTTCTTCTGCTACCATGGCTACAAAGATTATTGTGCAATTAAATTTATAATTACTCATCACACGAGCCAGTTCCATGGCCGCGGCAGTTCCTGAAGCATCGTCATTAGCACCCGGCGCAAGTATCTTTGAATCGTTCACATCAGATGCCCTTGAATCATAATGCCCTGAAACAATAAACACACGATCATCGGCCGGATCTGTGCCGGGAAGTATACCCAAAACATTTTTCATGACTGTAGGGCTGGCGATTCTCCGGCCATCGGCAGGTTGTGTAAACGTGTCGAATTCGACCCTTAACCGTCCCCCCGAGGCCTTTGAATAACGTTCTAACTCTGTTTTAATCCAATTGCGGGCAGCACCAATACCTTTAGTGGCACTTATTGTGTCACTAAGACTATGCCTCGTTTCAAAGGTCACCAGTTTTCTGACAATCATCTCTATATTCTGCGCAGATACTTCATCTACCATTTTTTTTATCTCTTGATCCTGCTTGATTATTACTGGCTGAGAGTAGCTACCAAGACCTGAAAAAATAAATAAGCCGAGTAAAATGTATTTCATGGTTTTAATCAATTATTAAATAAAGATAATCCGATTTGATTTTTATTCCAGAACAAATTCCTGGTGCCTATCAGGAATCTCTACATCCTTAAATCCCTTTGCAAGAATTTTTT
>JBDNGV010000355.1:0-11942 GCA_041689125.1 Daejeonella sp. | reverse complement strand
GCAAAGCCTGAGAAACCCTTTTCAGAGGCTGAGAAATATAAGATTGATTATTTCCTGATGAATGGGGGAAGGATAATCTGGTCGCTTGATCAGGTTAGTGCAGAATTAGACAGCCTTCGCGGTTCTACTGAGCAGCTGGCCTTTGCAAAAAAGTTGAATCTAGATGACATGCTCTTTAAGTATGGTGTAAGGCTTAATTACAATCTCCTTGCGGATATGAATTGTGCGCAGATTCCAATAAATGTGGGAGATGTTGGTGGGCAATCTCAAATCCAGTTATTACCCTGGTTGTTTTACCCTGTATTTGTACCGGTTTCAACTCATCCTTTAGTAAAAAATCTCGATGGCATTCGTTCAGAGTTCCCCGGAACTATTGATCTGATTTCTGTAAAAGGCCTGCAGTCGGAAGTGATTCTTTCTTCATCCCCGTTCAATCGCCAATTGGAAGTACCGGTAATGCTATCGCTTCAAATGGTGGAGGAAGAGCCTGATCCTAAGCTGTTTCAATCTGATCCCAAACCTGTTGCTGTACTAATTGAGGGAGAATTTCCATCAAATTTCAAGAATAGGCCCGTTCCTATGGATATTTCAGAGAAAGTGACTTTTCCTAAAATAGCCAAGCCTGGAAAAATAATTGTCCTTGCTGATGGAGATATCTTTAAAAATCAGATTAATAGTAAAGATGGCTCCTCCTATCCTTTAGGCTTCGACCGTTATACCAGTGAACAGTATGCAAACAAGAATTTTCTGCTCAATGCTGTAGATTACCTATATGATGAATCAGGTATTATCAGCCTAAGAAACAAGGAAATTAAACTTAGATTGCTCGACCGGGCAAAAATACGGCAAGAAAAAACATTCTGGCAATTCCTGAACATCGGATTACCGCTAATAATGTTGATAGCTTGTGGTATTTTTCAACATTACCATCGTATCCGCAAGTATACACGTTAATTTGTATATTTTTGACTGGTAGGGACTTGCGATTGGCGAGAAAATTAGCTTTTAAATCCTAATTAGGAACTACCAAAAAGCTTTACTATTATTGTTTTTCAGATATTTGAATATGAGATTTATAGTTTCAACATCGACCTTATTAAAACAGCTTCTGGCTGTTAATGGTGCATCCAGCAGTAGCACCGTATTGCCCATCTTAGAAAACTTTCTTTTTGAGATAAAGAATGGCAATTTAACGGTCTCTGCAACTGATCTGCAGACCAGTATGACCACTTCCTTAACTGTAGAATCAAAGGAAGATGGCAAAGTAGCCATACCTTCCAAGATTTTGCTTGAGACTTTAAAAACACTTCCGGATCAGCCCATATCTTTTTCAGTAGATGATAAAACATTTGCCATTGAAATCAGTGCAGGAGACGGAAAGTACAAATTGAGCGGAGAGAATGGGGAAGATTTCCCCAAAATTCCAGTTGTCGAAAATCCTTCTTCATTAGCCATGCCGGCTTCTGTTCTATCTGAAGCTATAAATAAAACACTTTTTGCGGTTAGTGGAGACGAATTGCGTCCGGCTATGACCGGAGTGTACTGTCAGTTAAGTCCCCAGCACATAACCTTCGTTGCAACCGATGCTCATAAATTGGTAAGATACCGCCGTTTAGATACAAAATCTGAAGCTCCAGCTACTTTTATTCTGCCAAAGAAAGCTCTGACACTATTAAAAGCATCACTTCCTTCTGATGATGTGAGTGTTGTTGTAGAGTATAACAATACCAGTGCATTTTTCAGATTCGGCAACATCAACCTCATCTGTAGGCTGATAGACGAGCGTTATCCTGATTATGAAGCGGTTATTCCTACTAATAATCCAAATAAACTTATTATTGACAGATCGTTATTTCTGAACTGCTTACGCCGTGTGGTTATTTTCGCAAACAAAACAACTCATCAGGTACGTTTAAAAATTACAGGAAGTGAGTTGAATATTTCATCTGAAGATATTGATTTTGCAAATGAAGCACATGAACGCATATCCTGTCAGTATGAGGGGGAGGATATGGAAATTGGGTTTAATGCTAAATTCCTGATTGAAATGCTGAATAATTTAGGTGGAGAGGAAGTACTTCTTGAAATGAGCACCCCGAATCGTGCCGGATTATTGATGCCACAGACTCATGATGAGCAGGAAGAAGTCTTGATGCTAGTTATGCCCGTGATGTTAAATAATTATGCATAATTAATCATACTTATGCAATTATAATAGAAAACTCAAAGCCTTTGCCTTGAGTTTTTTATTTTTGTGAAAAATATAGATCTACCTTGGAAATTATTCAACAGCTTATTGATTTCATACTTCATATTGATAAGCACTTAATAGAAATCGTTCAGGAATATCAAACCTGGACTTACTTAATACTTTTTCTGATCATTTTTGCCGAAACTGGTTTTGTAGTTACTCCATTTTTGCCTGGTGATTCCTTGTTATTTGCAGCAGGGGCAATTATTGCAAAACCTGAAAGCGGTCTAAATATATTCTTGATGTGTTTTTTGCTAATTATTGCAGCGATCCTTGGGGATCTGGTCAACTATCATATCGGAAACTATATTGGTCCGAAAGCCTTTAGCGGAAAAATTAAATTCCTTAAAAAGGAATATCTAGAGAAGACCCAGACATTCTACGAGAAACACGGTGGAAAGACCATAATTTATGCCCGTTTTATACCAATTATAAGAACTTTTGCCCCTTTTGTAGCCGGAATTGGTACGATGAGTTATCTCAAATTTGCGAGCTACAATATTTCCGGCGGTATTTTGTGGGTTGTATCTTTCCTCTTTATCGGTTATTTCTTCGGAGGATTACCGGTGATTAAGAACAATTTTACCTATGTCATATTCGGAATTATAATTCTGTCAGTTTTGCCTCCTGTGATTGAATTGATCCGTGAAAAGCAGAAAAGCGAAATCTGAGTTATAAATTATTCTTCCTTTTATCCTGAGAGGCCTTAGGCATTTATTCGTTTTTTATCCCATTCATTAAATTCAAAGCATTGGAAATTATTAGCACCATTCTCGATTATATATTAAATATTGACAAGTATCTGGTAAAGATTGTGAGCGAATACCAAACCTGGACATACCTCATTATTTTCATGATAATTTTTTCAGAAACCGGTTTTGTTGTTACACCATTCTTGCCCGGAGATTCCCTGCTTTTTGCGGTAGGTGCACTCATTGCAAAAGAAGATACCGGACTGAATATTTATACTATGGGCATCCTTTTAATTGTGGCCGCTATTAGCGGTAATACTATTAATTATGCACTGGGAAATTTTCTTGGACCGAAAGTATTTAAACCCGGAAATAGGATACTAAAATTAGAGTATTATGAAAAGACTAAGGATTATTTCAATAAGAAGGGTGGTAATATGTTGATATTCAGTAGATTTATGCCCATATTTAGGACACTTGCACCTTTTGTTGCCGGTGTGGGAAAAATGAAATTTGTTCCCTTTACCTATTACAATGTTGTGGGAGGGGTCTTATGGATCGTAAGTTTTCTGGGAATAGGTTTTATATTTGGGAATATCCCGTTTATCAAAAATAACTTTACCTATGTGATGCTGGTCATCATGGTCCTAACTGTTTTGCCGGCAGTTATTGCAGCCTTCAAAGCGAAAAATAGCATAGAAGATGGAGACATTTAGTTCTCCGTTCTTCCAATAATTCGACCTTGATTGAACTGTTTTTCTTCGTCCTCTGAATTCTGTTTTTCTTTTTTGCTGATTTCTTTTTTAGAAAAATTTTTGAGTTGCGGTTGACCGCCATCTACCCAAGCAGAGAACCAGTAGCTTCCGGTCATCAAGACAGAAGCACGCATTCGATTTTCTACCATTCCTTTCAATGCAATATGATAAGCTTTGGAATATTCTTTTGAATATTGTCGTTCAACTTTATCCTTCCGTTCACTGAATGAAAACTTTAGATCAGATGCCATGGTTTTGTTTAACCGGGCTTCAATTAATAAGGTTGAGTCCAGGAAGCCATGGCTGGTTCTGATGATTTTCCAGGCTTCTTTAAGAGGATTTTCTAGGTATTTTGCTGAACCTGTTATAAAATCATACTCAATCGAGAAAAGCTCAGGGAGACGACTTTCCCAGAATCCGTGAATTCCTGTCTGTCCGCTTAATTGCCCATTATAATTCTCGGTAGTATGCAGTGGAACATGAGCATCCGAAACATAGTGCCCCAAATCGGCGGATAATCTCAGAATACGGATGGAATCACGTTCTTTAAAGGCCTTTACCAGTGAATGATAAGTTCTTTCAATTTGCCATGGGATAATTCCGTTTTCCATTAGCAATGAGCTTGTAAATTTTAATTCCGCATCCGTCCATTTTTGCGGGATACTGTCGAATGGATTTTTACCATATCGGTCAGCATCAATAAAGTGTCTAGGTGCTTCTGCTGTGTCAGAATAGCGGCGTTTATCGGCATCAACCGCATGTTCTGTGATGTATAATATGTTGTTTTTGTAAAATCGGATCATGTCTCCGGGTAATATAAAGACTGCCATACGATTGATTTGCCGGTGCGCAAAAAATCCCCAGGATGAACAGGAAATCCAAACAAGAATGATCAAAAGTAGGTGCAAATTTTTCTTCATCTTTAATGGTTGAGCATATTGTTAGCCCAATTTAAAATTTTGAGTGTTCAGATTCAGATCAATTTATCCAACGGTTAGATAATTGATTAAACGGCTGGTTCAGGAGCGAAAAGGGAAAAGCTGAAAGCAAAAAGCAAAAAGCTGAAAGCGAAAAGGGAAAAGCGAAAAGCTGAATTTCGAGGATTTTAATTGCCTGAATCAGACTATTCTTCTTTTTTTAATTTATGCTTTGTATTTTGAAATAATCGGCATATATTTGCAGTCCTTAAAAGAAGGACGGAATAATAAGCTTAAGCAATGGCAAATCATAAATCATCGATAAAAAGAATCAGATCAAACGCAGCGAAGCGTTTACGTAATCGCTATCAGGCGAAAACAACTAGATCCGCAATCAAAAGATTACGTATAACAACTGACAAAACTGAAGCGACTCCGCTTCTAAGTAAAGTGATCTCAATGCTTGATCGTTTAGCCAAAAAGAACATCATACACAAGAACAAAGCTTCTAATAATAAATCTAAACTGACAAAATTTGTTAATGGATTGAAATAGTCTTTGAAGATATTTGAAAAAAGGGGTACCGTTTAATCAGTACCCCTTTTTTGTTTTCTACCATTTCCATAAATTTAATTATGGAAACTTATGATCATAAAGTAGGCATTAAAGCCTGGGCAGAGGACGACCGTCCAAGAGAGAAACTTTCCAATAATGGAAGAAGGAGTCTGAGTGATGCAGAACTTATTGCTATTCTGATTGGCTCAGGAAACGTCAATGAAAGTGCTGTAGAGCTTAGTAAACGTATTCTTTACGCTTGCGAACACGATTTGAACCAGCTCGCTCGTCTAAGTATTGCCGATCTCTCCAAATTTAAAGGGATTGGAGAAGCCAAAGCCATAACCATTATTGCTGCCCTTGAACTTGGTCGGCGAAGGAAGGAAACAGTAAGTGCACAATTGGTACAGGTAAATACCAGCATTGATGCGTATGAATCCATATTACCTCAATACAAAGATTTGAATCATGAAGAATTCTGGATTCTGCTTCTAAATCGTGCAAATAGGATTACATCCAGACACTTGGTTAGTAAGGGCGGGCAGGCAGGAACCATTGCTGATCCTAAAATTATTTTTAATATTGCCTTAGAAAATCATGCGGCTTCTGTTATCCTGACTCATAATCATCCTTCAGGAAATCTTAAGCCAAGCCATGCAGATCTTGAACTGACACGCAAATTAAGGTCAGCAGGCCAGTTTCTAGACATACCGGTTCTTGATCATCTAATCATTACCGATCAGGGCTTTCTGAGTTTTGCTGATGAAGGTTTGCTAAACTAATCTCATGTCTCATATCTCATATCTCCCATCTCAAATCTCCTATCTCAAATCTCATATCTCTTACTATCTTTGCCGTTTAGTTTTTTAAAACATGAAGATCTCTTATAAGTGGCTACAGCAATTCATACAAACAAGCAAAACACCTGAAGAATTATCGCTGATTTTAACCAATATTGGATTGGAGGTAGAGAGCCTGGATAAGATTCAGACTGTTCCAGGCGGACTTGAAGGATTAGTGATTGGTTATGTCAAAGAATGTGCTCAGCATCCTAATGCAGATCGTCTTAAAGTAACCAGAGTTGATGTTGGTTCGGGAGAAGATCTTCAGATCGTTTGTGGAGCAAATAATGTTGCTGCTGGACAAAAGGTGGTTGTAGCTATGGTCAATACTACGGTTTACCCAACCTCAGGAGAACCATTTAAGATTAATAAGTCAAAAATTCGCGGGGAAGTTTCAGAAGGGATGATCTGTGCCGAAGATGAGATTGGTTTAGGTCATGACCATGCTGGAATTATGGAACTGGATGCGGATGCAATAATTGGTTCGGCAGCAAAAGATTATTTCAATTTGCAGGATGATTTTGTTTTTGAGATCGGTCTAACTCCCAATAGAGCTGATGCAGCTTCTCATTTAGGTGTTGCACGTGATCTGGCTGCCTATCTGAAAATACCTATCATTATGCCTGATTTATCAGGATTTAAAGTACAGAACCAAGATTTGAATATTCAGGTTACTGTTGAAGATGCTGAAGCATGTCCGCGTTATTCATCTTTAAGCATCAGCGGAATAACTATCAAGGAATCCCCCGAATGGTTGAAGGATAAACTGAATGCCATCGGTATTCGTCCAATAAATAATGTGGTTGACGCAACCAATTTTGTACTGCATGAACTCGGGCAACCATTACATGCTTTTGATGCTGATGCGATTAGCGGTAACAAAGTTCTCGTTAAGAAATTGGTAGAAGGACAAACATTCCGAACATTGGATGATACTGAGCGTAAATTATCTGCAGATGATTTGATGATCTGTAATGCCGATGAGCCGATGTGTATTGCCGGTGTTTTTGGTGGAATATCATCAGGTGTGAAACAAAGCACTACAAAAATATTTCTGGAAAGTGCATGGTTCAACCCGGTTTCTGTAAGAAAAACTTCAAAGCGCCATGGATTAAAAACGGATGCTTCATTCAGATTTGAACGGGGAACAGATCCGGATATGACAGTTATTGCTTTAAAATATGCTGCAATCCTCATTCACGAACTTGCTGGCGGACAAATATCCTCAGAAATCTCTGATATCTATCCATTACCGGTTAAACCATTTGAAGTAGATATATCTTTTAAGAATGTGAGCCGTTTGATTGGAAAAACAATCTCAACTGATGAAATACGAGCAACTTTGACTGGTTTAGGAATTAAAATTAGCTCTGAAGATTCTGAAGGAATGAAGTTGGAAGTTCCTGCTTTTAAAGTTGATGTGACCCGTGAAGTTGATATTATCGAAGAGATCCTGCGGATTCATGGATACGATAATGTGGAAATCCCATCCCAGATTCGTGCATCCTTAAATACTACACTAAAACCTGATAAGGAAGTTTTACAAAACCAGATCGCTGATCTTTTGTCTGCAAATGGTTTTTTTGAAATATTGAGTAATTCCCTTACTAAGTTGAGCTATTCTGCTGAGCCTGAAAGGGCTGTCAGGATATTGAATCCATTGAGCAGTGATTTGGATGTTATGCGCCAAAATCTCCTTTTTTCAGGGCTTGAAGCAATTGCCTATAATCAGAACCGTAGAAATGCTGACCTCAAATTTTATGAATTTGGTAAGGTGTATAATCTTGATCAGGAAGCCTACAAGGAAAATCAACGCCTTGCTGTTTTTCTGACTGGTTCAATAAATGCAGAAAGTTGGAATTCAAAATCCATTAATGCAGGCTTTTATAATGTAAAGGCGGCGGTAGATCTAATTATTAGCAGATTAAATGTAAATGGATTATCCACTTCAGAAACATTAAATCCAGAGCTTTCTTCTGGGATTTGTTACCGCAAAGGTGATAAGATTCTTGTTGATTTTGGGACGGTTTTGAGAAAATCTTTGAAAAAACTGGATATTAGTTCAGAGGTATTTTATGCAGATTTTGACTGGGATCAGATTATCCGCTCAATTAGAAATAATAAAATAAGCTATACCGAAGTATCGAAATTTCCTTCAGTGAGAAGGGATCTTTCGATGTTGCTTAATAAGGATATTACCTTTGAGCAACTTAAACAGATAGCCCAAAAGACTGAAAAAGGCCTTTTGAAAGAGGTTAATGTATTTGATGTTTACGTTGGCGACAAGCTTCCAGAAGGTAAAAAGTCATATGCTCTTAGCTTCTTGCTCCAAGATGAAGAAAAAACCTTAACCGACAAGCAAATTGACGCGATCATGCAAAAATTAATTCTTAATTTCGAGAAGCAGGCGGGAGCGGAGATAAGGAAGTAAATTTAAGCTAAAAGCCTAAAGCTAAAAGCATTGAGTCCTAATTTATAGATTTTAAGTCAACTTTGTTAAGATTTATTATTCAGTCCGGGTGTATTATTTTATTACTATTGAAGAATTTATAAATAATAACTACAACTTACAACTCAAATGACAGTCGCAGATCAGCTTAGTAAGGTAATTGATAAAACAAGCAGGTTAATAGACCTTTTTGCTGCTTTACAGGAAGAGAATGATTTATTGAAACTTGAAAATGATTCTTTAAAACTCTCTGGCGAAACCCGCGATATAAAAAAAACTGAACTGGAGGAAAAGCTTCGTGTAATGACCTTAGCACGATCTTTAGAAGGAATTCAGTCAAATGAATTGGGCTTGAGTGAAAAAAGTCTTGACATAAAGCAAAAAATTACCGAATTTGTACGCGAAATAGATAAGTGTATTGTATTGCTAAAAAAGTAATACTTAGTGAACTAAGCTCAAATGGGAGAAATCTCCATAAAAATAAATATTGCTGATAGGGTTTACCCTTTAAAGGTAAACATTGAAGAAGAGGAAATAATAAGAAGGGCAGCTAAAGTTATAAATGACCGTATAAAGGAATATCAGGACAATTATGCGGTTCGGGATAAACAGGATTTGTTATCAATGTGTGTATTGCATTACGCTACAACTACGCTGAAAGCGGAAAAGAAAGTAATGCATGAAGATACGGATGTAACAGAAAAGGTTCATCAACTTGATCAGCTGTTGACAGATTTTTTTTCTAAGTAATATCGTTCTTTTTAACATAGAGCAATAAAGATTTAACCGCAGTTAAATTTTTAGGTTTCACTATTTTAAGCTTAACAATTCAGTATTAGAAGAGTTAAAAGATAGATCATTTGCTTGCATCTGATCGTGATCAATACTCTAAACCTAATAAATGAAGCTTATACAGTACATGAGGCTTAAAATTTAGTTGCGGTTTTTTTTATTTAATTAGAAATTATGAACATATTACAAATAGTGCTCTACGTTTTACTAGGTATTGGTGCCGGAGTCGTTATTGGGCGCTTTCTTCTCCGAAATTTATTCAGGAACCAGGAAATGGGTGCCCAGAATAAGGCAAAAAAAATCCTGAAAGATGCCGAAAACAATGCCGAGATCCTGAGAAAGGATAAACTTCTTGAAGCCAAAGAGAAATTTCTGCAGATGAAGGCCGAGCACGAACAGGAAATTAATGCCAAAAACAATACAATCAATCAGCGTGAAAATTCAATCAAGCAGAAAGAACAATCCATAACTCAAAAACTGGATAATCTGACAAAAAAAGAGGAAGAATTAGTGGCAGTTAAAGGAAATCTGGAAAAGCAGATTGAACTGACAAAAAAGAAGCAGGAAGATGTTGATGCCTTGAAAAATCAGCATATACAGCAAATGGAGCTCATTGCCGGCTTATCTGCAGAAGATGCAAAGAATCAATTGATGGACTCCCTTCGCGAAGAAGCCCGTACACAAGCCATGATCCAGATCAAGGATATTGTGGATGAGGCTAAACTTACTGCGAACAAGGAAGCAAAAAAGGTCGTTATTCAGACCATACAGCGTACTGCTACTGAAAGTGCCATTGAGAACACGGTTTCAATCTTTAATATTGAGAATGATGAGATTAAGGGTCGTGTTATCGGACGTGAAGGCCGAAACATTCGTGCTCTTGAAGCTGCTACAGGAATAGAAATCATTGTTGATGATACGCCTGAAGCAATTATTCTGTCAGGATTTGATCCTGTAAGACGTGAAATAGCCCGACTTGCTTTACATCGTTTGGTCACTGATGGTCGTATCCATCCGGCCAGGATTGAAGAAGTGGTAGCTAAAACGAAAAAACAGATCGAAGATGAGATTGTTGAAATAGGGGAGCGTACCGTGATTGACCTTGGTATTCATGGCCTGCATCCCGAACTGATCAGGATGGTAGGAAGAATGCGTTACCGTTCATCTTACGGACAGAATTTATTGCAGCACTCCAGAGAGGTTGCGAATTTCTGTGCCACCATGGCCGCAGAACTTGGTCTGAACGTAAAAATGGCCAAACGTGCCGGACTCCTTCATGATATAGGTAAAGTTCCTGATGATAATCCGGAATTACCGCACGCAATTTTAGGTATGCAATTGGCTGAGAAGTATAAAGAACATCCTGAAGTTTGTAATGCCATAGGGGCTCACCATGATGAAGTAGAAATGACTTCTATGATTTCTCCTATTATTCAGGCTTGTGATGCTATTTCAGGGGCAAGGCCGGGAGCTAGAAGAGAAGTAGTAGAAAGTTATATCAGACGTCTTAAAGAACTAGAGTCACTGGCATTATCCTATCCCGGCGTTGAAAAAACTTTTGCTATTCAGGCAGGTAGGGAATTACGTGTGGTTGTAGAAAGTGAAAGAATAAGCGATGCGGCAGCAGAGATTTTAGCTGCTGATATCTCAAACCGCATTCAAACAGAAATGACTTATCCGGGGCAGATCAAAGTGACTGTTATTCGTGAAACGCGTTCTGTTGCTTATGCAAAATAATTAAAATTTAAATGATCGAATAAATAATATAATAAAGCACATAGGAACATAGAAAAAAAGGACTTTGATAGCCCAATTCTTGGGTTCATATAGCTATAATTTCTCTACAAAAAGTAAAACGTCTTTCAATTGAATAAAAACTATGTTCCTATGTGGTTAAAAAAAATAAAAATTGAAGGACACCAAAGAGGTTCTTCTTATATTTAAGAATGCAAAAACAAACTCAGCCCCGCAAGGTGGATGTCTACTTTGATAAGTATTCTGAGAGTCATCAGAATCATACCAATGAACTCATTCACTGGATTTGTGTACCTCTCATCGTATTCAGCCTCTTTGGTTTAATTTGGGCAATTCCGTTTCCTCATCTCGGATTTATGGGGAAGTATAACGGCTATTTAAATTTCGCTTCTTTTCTAATCGCTTTTTCGATCTATTTTTATTATAAGCTGTCACCGGTACTTTCTTATGCAATGCTTCTTGTCATCCTGATCTTTTCTGCAGGAATTGTGAGCTTGGAGAAACTGCAGAAAAGTGCAGGATGGCCTGAGATGTGGCAGGTATGTTTAGGAATTTTTGTTCTGGCCTGGATCGGACAATTCATAGGCCATAAAATTGAAGGGAAGAAACCATCCTTTTTTGACGATTTGAAATTCCTGCTTATCGGACCAATATGGCTGCTTCACTTCCTGTTTAAGAAGGCCGGTATACCCTATTGATCATCTATTTAAAATTTTAGGATGCCTTTTCTGCGATATATTTGATTCTTATTTTCTGATCTTATCAAAATTTACCTGAGCTTTTCTATACTATTTAATGTACGTTCGACGGAAGAAGCGGGGTAGGTCAGATTTAATAGTACTTGCTGTTCAGGCATAAACCCGATTGCAGCGGATACCGGCCTGTGATTAAGGCTTGAGCAGTATGAGCGCAAAGCGGGACTTCCAATAAAAAG
>JBDNGV010000354.1:0-2589 GCA_041689125.1 Daejeonella sp. | reverse complement strand
AGGGAATAATGAGTTTGTTGAAAATTATAAG
Organism: Daejeonella sp.; assembly: GCA_041689125.1. GTDB lineage: Bacteria > Bacteroidota > Bacteroidia > Sphingobacteriales > Sphingobacteriaceae > Daejeonella. Next base: position 2,558 of record JBDNGV010000354.1, on the reverse strand, counting down.
CGTCTAACTCCATTGGGCAGGTTCGCCGAGGATGATGATATTAAAGGTCCTGTGGTTTTTTTAGCTTCAGATGCTTCTGCCTTTGTCACCGGGCATAATCTTTTAGTGGATGGCGGTTGGACGAACTGGTAATATTTAAAAAAAATTGATTTATAATTTATACCCAAACCTATGCAAACTTTAATAAAAAAATGTTTGATCATTCTTTTAACCCTATTTATTTGCCCAATCTTATTGTTAGGACAGATTCAGGATCAAGTAAAATGGGAAGAACTGCCACCAATTCCTGACAAGGAAGGGTTTGCAGGCATGTTTGCAGGAGTAAGTAATGATGCCTTACTATGTGTAGGCGGGGCTAATTTCCCTGATAAAATGCCATGGGACGGGGGAGTTAAAAAGTGGTATGACCGTATTTATATTTTAGAGAAAAACTCATCCCAATGGAAACTTGCTGACGAGAAACTGGCCAATCCATTAGGTTATGGGGTTTCAGTTACTTATAAGGATCAAATAATTCTTGTTGGAGGTAGTAATGAGAAATCTCATTACGCTAATGTTTATACCCTCAAATATCAAGATGGGAAAGTGAAAATAGATTCGCTTGTTTCTCTTCCATTTCCTTTAGCTAACATGACTGGTGCTTTAGTTGGGGATATATTATTTATTGCCGGAGGAAACTCAAATGCAACTGATTCTCCTGGGAAACACTTTCTTGCACTCAATTTAGCAGAAAAGGGAGATGAACAACATTGGCAAAAACTTAATACATGGCCTGGTACTGCAAGAATAATGGCTGTAAGTGCGGCTCTTAAAAACAATTTTTTTCTTTTCAGTGGTATTAACATGGTAAATAAAGTGGATGGTACTAGTGAAAGAATTTTATTGAAAGATGCGTATAAGTTTGTTCCTGAGTTTGACGGAAAATACCTTAAAGGAGGTAAATGGGCTATTCTTTCTGATATGCCTAGAGCAGTTGCGGCGGGGCCAAGCCCGGCACCTTCCATCGGTTTAGACCATATTTTATTCCCCGGGGGACTAGATGAAATTACGGCAAAGCATAAAGATCAAAAGACCTTTCCCGGATTTCTAAGTGGCTTACTTGCCTATCATGATGGCAGTGATACTTGGTTAGACTTTGGGAATCTCCCGAAAGGAGACACAAGGGTAACCGTTCCTTCTGTGCTATGGGATCAAAAATGGGTAATCCCAAACGGGGAGGTTGGCCCAGGGAAAAGATCACCCAAAGTATTTACTTTAAGTAAAGACTTGAGTTTCGGTTGGATTAATTGGACTATGTTGGTCTTATATTTAGGTTTAATGCTCTGGATTGGATTCTTATTTGATAAAAAAGGGGCGCAAACTACCTCAAACTTCTTCACGGCAAATGGGAAAATTCCATGGTGGGCAGCAGGTTTGAGTATTTTTGGCGCACAGTTTAGTGCTATCAGTTTCATGGCCATCCCAGCTATTGTATATGCAAAAGATTGGTCTTTAGCATTTGGAGGTTTTATGGTTGTGGGTATTATTCCAATTGTCATAAAATATTATATTCCATTTTTCAGAAGATTGAGTATCACATCAGCGTATGAATACTTGGAAGTTAGGTTTAATGCAAATGTACGTGTTTTAGGAAGTCTGACTTTTATTTTATTTCAATTGGGTAGAATGGGTATAGTCCTTTTTCTTCCTGCCGTGGCCATTGCTTCGGTGACAGGTATTGATATTTACCTTCTCATTTTTATTATGGGGATAATTTGTATCCTGTACACAGTGATGGGCGGTATAGAAGCAGTTGTTTGGACTGATGTAGTTCAGGTAATTATCTTAATGGGAGGGGCTGTTTTATGTCTTATTATAGCAATTTATAATGTTGATGGAGGTTTATTGGGTGTAATTTCCAAGGGATTTGAGGCCAAAAAATTTACTATAATTCACCTAGGATGGAGTCCTGACCGTTTGGTACTTTGGGTAGGAATTATTGGCTTCTTCTTCCTTAACCTTATTCCTTTTACATCCGATCAAACCATCGTACAGCGCTATTTAACTGTAAAGGATGAAGCCGCTGCTGGAAAAAGCCTGTGGACACATGCTTTCATGATTGTTCCAGCAATATTGATATTCTACGGACTCGGTACAGTGCTATACGTATTCTATCATGAGAATACTGCAAAGATATCTTCAGATCAGGTTGGAGAAATCTTACCATATTTTGTTGTTCAGGAACTTCCTGTTGGTATAGCGGGATTAATAATTGCAGGGATATTTGCAGCCAGCCAATCTACGCTTAGTGGCAGTATGAATAGTGTTTCTGCATCCTATGTTAGTGATATATATCCTCGTTTTGGAATTCGAACAGACAGTGAAAATCTGTTCACAGCCAAACTGATTACTGTATTAGTAGGTTTATTCGGTGTCGCAAGTGCTATGCTTATAGCTGCGCTTCGTATTGAATTTATATTTGATCTGTTTCAGGAAATACTTGGGATTGTTGGCGGTACCTTAGCCGGCGTCTTTATATTAGGTATTTTCACGCAAAGAGCAAATGCTTATGGTGTTTT
>JBDNGV010000353.1:0-10059 GCA_041689125.1 Daejeonella sp. | reverse complement strand
TTTTCATTTTTAGTATTGGTTTATTTCTTTCAACTTTGCAGCATATAACCAATTATATAAATTAATTTATTTCCTTTCTTATGGCTAAGTCTATAGACGCAGCGCACTCAGAAACTTCGTTTTTTGGAGATGTCTGTCAGTTTTTTGATCATGCAGCGCAATTTACTTCCCACCCGGAAGGTTTGCTTGACCAAATCAGATCATGTAACAGTGTTTATCGTTTCCGTTTCCCGATTCGTCGCGAGAATGGTTTTGAAGTAATTGATGCTTGGAGAGTAGAGCATTCTCATCATAAATCTCCTACAAAGGGTGGTATTCGTTATAGCGAAATGGTAAATGAGGATGAGGTAATGGCTCTTGCAGCCCTTATGACTTATAAGTGTGCGATTGTAAATGTTCCTTTTGGAGGTGCAAAAGGGGGTATCAAAATCAAAACTAAAGATTATTCTATTGCAGAACTCGAAACGATAACCCGACGCTATACTGTTGAATTAATAAAAAAGAACTTTATCGGTCCGGGTATTGATGTTCCTGCACCGGATTATGGTTCGGGAGAACGTGAAATGAGCTGGATTGCAGATACTTACCAAACGATGAATCCCGGTCAGCTTGACGCCTTAGGTTGTGTTACCGGTAAGCCACTTGCATTGCATGGGATTGCCGGTCGCAGAGAAGCAACCGGCCGTGGGGTTGCTATTGCAGTACGCGAATGTGTTGATATTACCGAAGATATGAATAAACTCGGCTTCTCTACAGGTTTATCCGGTAAACGGATAATCGTTCAGGGATTGGGAAATGTGGGATATCATACTATCAAATATCTTATTGAGTTTGGGGCAACGGTTGTGGGTATTTGTGAGTTTGAAGGAGCAATTTATAACTCCAATGGACTAAATCTTGATGAGGTATTCTACCATCGTAATACAAGTGGCTCTATTCTCGGATTTGCCGGATCAGCCAAAGAATTTATTAATTCAGCAGAAGGTTTGGAACAGGAATGTGATATCTTAATTCCCGCTGCTCTTGAAAATCAAATCACAATAGCTAATGTAGCCAATATTAAAGCCAAGATTATCGCTGAAGCTGCAAACGGACCAACCACACCAGATGCAGCAGATTTTCTTATTAACAAGGGCTGTATTTTAATTCCTGATATGTATTGCAATGCCGGTGGTGTCACGGTTTCATATTTCGAATGGCTCAAAAATTTGTCGCATGTGGCATTTGGCCGCATGGATAAGAGATATGAAGAGAATGCCAATCAGAATCTGGTCAATATGGTGGAAAAGATAACCGGTATTTCCCTTGATTCAGCTCAGAAAAGCATTATAGTAAAGGGAGCTACCGAACTGGAATTGGTCAATTCAGGGCTTGAGGATACTATGATCCGTTCTTATCATGAGATACGCGATATACAAATGGCAAATCCTAAGATCGACGGACTGAGAACTGCAGCTTTCGTTGGTTCTATCGATAAAGTTGCCATTTCCTATATGAATATGGGAATCTGGCCTTGATCTGATCAGTTTAATAATACAAGGGGAGATTTAAGGTTTCCCCTTGTTATTTAGAATAATTCTAATATAGAAACATTCTTGTTATATTGACTTCGAAATTGAAGTATTTCGTACTTTTGTAATTGAATTTGATTGAATTAGTTAAAAGTATAATTATGAAAAAGAGTTCCATCGCCGGTATTATTATTATCGCATTAGCAATTGGTATTATCATCAGCACATACGCTGATTCAAGCACCTATGGATCATTTGCAGATGCAACTGAAAGTAGCTCAGAATTACATGTTGTTGGACAACTGAATAAAGAAAAAGAACTTTTTTATAAACCACAGCAGGATGCCAATTATTTTGCGTTTTATATGAAAGATAATGAGGGTAAGGAGTGTAAAGTGGTTTTTAATGGTTCAAAACCACAAGATTTTGAACGTTCAGAGCAGATTGTATTAACCGGTAAAATGGTTGGAACTGACTTTCATGCTTCTAAAATTCTAATGAAATGCCCTTCTAAATATACTACTGATCAGGTAGAGATTACTGAAGTAAGTGCTACATCCGCAAAAATCTAAATCTTAATGGAAATACAATACATTGGAGAAAACCTTCTTCCGGGGAAGTTAGGTCAGTTCTTCATCATTCTGTCGTTTTGTACTGCTCTACTAGCGACCATTGCATATTATTTTGCAACTTCTACTGCACTATCAAAAGACCAATCTGTACGTGCAAGTTCTGATGGCTGGAGGCGAATCGCAAGAATCGCATTTCGGTTAAATACCATTGCAATTATTGGAATAGGCTCATGCCTATATTATATCATTTATAATCATTTGTTTGAGTATCATTATGCATGGGCTCATTCCTCTAAAACACTTCCGGTTTATTATATTATATCTTCCTTTTGGGAAGGGCAAGAAGGAAGTTTCTGGCTTTGGATGTTTTGGCAAGCATTTTTAGGAACAATTATTCTAGCAAAGGGCAAAACCTGGGAAAATTCAGTTATGACCACTATCATGCTTTCTCAGGCTTTTATCGCATCAATGCTAGTTGGGGTTGAGGTTTTTGGACTTAGAATTGGAAGTTCTCCATTCATATTATTGAGAGATGCGGTACCGGGGCCAATCTTCGGACGTGGAGATTACTTGAGTATGATCACAGATGGTAATGGGTTAAATCCTTTGCTTCAAAACTACTGGATGGTCATACATCCGCCAACCTTGTTCCTTGGTTTCGCATCGATGATTGTTCCTTTTGCCTATGCTATAGGCGGACTTTGGGAGAGAAGGTATTCTGAATGGATTACACCTGCTTTGCCGTGGACACTTTTTGCGGTGATGATTCTCGGAACAGGTATCATAATGGGCTCATTTTGGGCTTATGAAGCTCTTAATTTTGGAGGCTTCTGGGCTTGGGATCCGGTAGAGAATGCCTCAATCATTCCATGGATGACCTTGATTGCGGCCGTTCACGTCCTGATCGCTTACAGAAATTCCGGACATTCTTATTTTACAGCCACCTTCCTAGTATTGATCAGTTTTGTACTCGTACTTTACGCTTCCTTTCTTACCCGTAGCGGTATTTTGGGTGAAACATCTGTACACGCTTTTACAGATTTAGGGATGTTCTGGCATCTGGTTCTTTACGTAGTTACATTCCTTTTTATCGCTGTTTTATTTCTGGCTATGCGTTGGAAGGAACTTCCGATAACCAAAAAGGATGAAGAAACGTATTCGCGAGAGTTCTGGCTTTTTATCGGGGCTCTGGTAATATCAATTGCATGTGTTCAAATACTTGCTACTACCTCAGTACCGGTATTTAATGCTGTTTTTGGAACTGAAATCGCCCCGCCGCCTGATGTTATTGCTCATTACAACAAATGGCAGGTTCCTTTTGCCGTTGTAATTGCCTTTATTTCTGCATTTGCACAATTCCTGAAATATAAAAAAACAGATCCGAAGAAATTTTTTGTCAGTATTGCAATATCATTACTGGTCTCTGTATTCATAACCGCTGCAGCCGTTTATGTGATGAATATATATACCAATGTCATGTACATAATATTGACCTATGCTTCCGTTTTCTCCATTCTGGCAAATGCCAAAATTTTGGGGGAAGCATTTAAAGGAAAATGGAGACTTGCTGGGTCCGCTGTTGCACATATAGGCTTTGCATTATTGCTTGTCGGAGCACTTGTTGCCGCCGCAACGAATAAAATAGTTTCCATAAATAATACAGGCATTGGTTTTGGAGATGAATTTGCAAAGAGTAATAACCCTCGAGAAAACATAATTCTTTACAAGGATGAGCCTATAAAAATGGATCGTTATACGGTTACTTATTTGGGTGATTCAATAAAGGGTGTAAATACCTATTACAGGATTAATTATAAGGTGCTTGATGAGAAGAATGGGAATGTTGAAGAAAACTTTACACTCTATCCAAATGCTCAGCAGAATGCCAAAATGAGGCAGATTATCGCTTCTCCTGATACCAAACATTATTTATTTCATGATATTTATACTCATGTGAGCAGTGTGCCTTTAAAAGAAGAGGATCATGAAGATCACGAAGGTCATTCTGAAGATGAGAAATATGAAAAGCCTGTTACTTATGAAGTGAATGTTGGCGATACAGTACGTTTCAGAGAAGGATATATTTTGGTGAAAGGAATTAACCGTGATGCAAAGATTCAGAATATTCCAGTTGGTGAAAGAGATATTGCCATCGGCCTGCAATTGGAGATAAATTCAGATGGGAAGGTATACCCTTCTGAGCCAATCTATTTACTAAAGGATGGTTCTAAATTTGACTTTGGGAAAACAGTTGATGAAAAGGGGTTGAAATTGCGCTTTTCGAATGTTTATCCTGATAAGGACAAACTTGAGTTAATGGTTTATCAGAAACCAAAAACTGAAAAAGACTGGGTAGTTTTAAAAGCCATTGAATTTCCATATATCAATTTATTCTGGGGAGGAACGATCATTATGGTGATCGGATTTATTCTTTCTATTTTTAGGAGAAATTCGGAAATCAAACACGCCTGATGAATATTGTCATTTTAGGCAGTGGCAATGTGGCCACCCATTTAGGTCGCGCGTTTAAATTGGCCGGGCAGAATATCTCGCAGGTTTGGAGCCGTGATATTACTCATGCAAGCACTTTAGCTGATACCCTAGCCGCAGAGCCGATTGACAATATGTTTGATCTGGATCGTTCTGCAGACTTATTCATGATTGCTGTCAATGATGAAGCTATCAGAGAACTGGCACTGGAATTAAAGCTTAGTGATCAACTTCTAGTTCATACATCCGGTTCAACCGGACTTTCTGCTCTTGAAGCAACATCTACAAAAATTGGGGTGTTTTACCCGCTTCAAACATTTTCAAAAATCAAATCGGTTGACTTCAGGCAGATACCAATAATAATTGAGGCAAATACGCCCGAATTATTAACAACTATTCGTGCAATCGCCGATCGGCTATCGGAAAAAGTTATTGAATTAAATTCAGAACAGCGCAAAACGCTTCATGTCGCTGCTGTATTTGCATGTAATTTTACCAATCATCTTTTCGGTCTCGCAAAAGAATTATTAGATGAGAAAGGCCTAGATTACGGACTTTTGAAACCCCTGATTGAAGAAACCCTTAGTAAAATAGAAACAAATGAACCTGCTTTTATTCAGACCGGTCCGGCTATAAGGGAAGACCAAGTCACAATTCAGGCGCACCTAGAACTTCTCAAAAATAATCCTGCTTTGTCAGATCTTTACACCAAACTTAGTCAAAGCATAGTCAATTTGCACAAGCGCTCACAGGGCTTAGTTTAAAATGCTACTTTTGCTATAATGAACATTTTTAAATTAAAAATCAATTTTGAAGAGGCTTCAAAGACAGCAGTTGAGTTTCCTATAGCCGAAGGCGAATCAGTTCTTGATGTTTGTTTAGATAACGGGATTGAATTACAACATAATTGCGGTGGAGTTTGCGGATGTAGTACCTGTCAGGTTTATGTTAATTCAAGCATGGATAATATTGAGGATATATCTGAAAAAGAAGAAGATTTTATCGATCGTGCAGTCAACCCGAGGATTAATTCTCGTCTGGGTTGTCAGTGTGTTTTATTAAATGGGAATATTGAAGTAACCCTTCCTGATCAGCATCAGTTTTTAGGACATTAATACAATTATTAAAGATAAATGGCTAACGAAAGCTTTGAATTACCGATTTACTGGAATGACTATGAAGATATAGCCATGGGCCTTTATGAGAAATTTGGCGATGATTTCGGTGAATCTCAGATCTACAGAATACGTTTCACTGAACTTCTTGACTGGATTTTGAGTCTGCCGAATTTTGCAGGTACCCGCGATCAATCTAATGAAGGTCATCTGGAGCAAATTCAGACTGCCTGGGTTTACGAGTGGCGAGATAATCAATAACTTCAGGTATAACCGATATGCCCTGTCTCACATATCATATCCCACATCTCACATCTCACATCTCACATCTCATGTCTCAATACCATGGTCCTAGAAAAGCTTAAACATATTAAAGCATTCATTCTTGATGTGGATGGCGTAATGACCAATGGCATGCTCTTGGTTACTGAGACGGGAGAACTATTAAGGCAGTTTAATATCAAAGATGGTTATGCCCTTCAACTTGCAATTAAACGCGGATTTAAGATAGCAGTTGTTTCGGGCGCAAGATCCAAAGGTGTAGAACATCGATTAAGAGGCCTTGGCATTACCGATATTTATCTTGGTTTAGATTCAAAAACTGCTGCTTATAATGAGTTCATTAAGAAAAACGAATTATTGCCGGAGCAAGTGCTTTTTATGGGTGATGACATTCCTGATTTGGAGCTCATGAAGATGGCAGGTCTAGCAGCATGTCCGGCTGATGCGATTGAGGAGATTAAAGCCCTGGCGCATTATATATCTCCTAAAAATGGTGGCGATTCATGTGTCAGAGATATCATTGAAAAAGTAATGAAGGTTCAGAATTTATGGACCGATACAAACCCATCTGCTTCGGATGGGAATAAGCCTTGATTATTTCCTATCCGTTTAAACCTTTCAATATTTTATCAATCAAAAGGGAAAAGCAGCAAAAATGAAAAGATTAATTATTGCCATAGGATTAATTCTCAGTATGGCCGCATTCGCTAAAGCCCAAGGTGGCAGACAAATGGGTACTCCCGCCGAAAGAGCTGATCGTCAGGTCGCTCAGTTGGAGACCTTAAAGCTCTCAGCCGAACAAAAAATGAAATTAAAGGAAGTTTTTATCTGGGCGGCAAAGCGTGTTGATAGTGTAGGAACTACTTTAACCAATGCCGGTGATTTCCAAGCTATGCGTGCTAAAATGGCGCCTTTGCAGGCAGAAACGACAGCTAAAGTGAATGCTTTACTCAACGATGAACAGAAGAAAGGCTATGAAGCTATTCTGGAGGAGCGTCGCATCAGAATGAGGAATAACTAAGATTCTTTTTTTTAATATTAAAGCGGCTTTTGGCCGCTTTTCTTATTTTTGGGAAATCCTGATAAAGATGATCAAACAATTTCCACCAATTATTCTGGCTTCTAAATCACCCCGAAGACAAGAGCTGCTTAAACTTATGGGATTTGATTTTCAAGTTGTTCTTAGGGAGGTGGATGAAAGTTACCCAGCCGGACTTACAGCTTCTGAAATTGCAGTCTATATTTCCGAAAAAAAGGCAAAGGCCTTCGATCTGCTGATTGAAAATGAAATTGTGATTACAGCAGATACGATTGTTTCATTGGATGGCCGCATTCTGGGTAAGCCCGAAAATGAAGATCATGCATTTGAAATCCTTTCTGCATTATCGGGCAAAAAGCATGATGTGATCACCGGAGTGAGCCTGTTGAAGGATCATCAACTGACTAGCTTTTATGAGCTTACAGAAGTGTTCTTTAAGGAGCTCAGTGCTGAACAGATTCATTATTACATCGATACATGTCAGCCAATGGATAAAGCCGGTGCTTATGGAATTCAGGAATGGATTGGCCTAGTTGCAGTAAAGAGTATCAAAGGTTCCTACAGCAATGTAGTAGGCCTTCCTACACATCGGCTCTACTCAGAGTTGTTTAAATTAGTCGGATGATTACTGAGTATTCTTTTTTAGGTATTCAAACAAAAGGCCTTCTTTTAAAGAGTAAGTGGACATTTTAAGTCCCTTAAATTCAAATTGGTTCAAGACATACTTTATGATCAATGTGGCCATTACAATCATATCAACCCTAACGGGAATGATAGCAGCATTCCTAACACGCTCTTCATATGTGCTTTTCAAAATGAAATCTGAAACTTTCGCAAAATCGCGCAAATCAATTATGAATTCAGGATTTTCAAAACTGGCCTCAAATTGTGGATTTATGAGTGCAGCAAAGGTTTCAAAAGCACCCGCAGAACCGATTAGAAGTTTAGGTTTAAGGGTTTCGATTTGAGTTTTGAGCATTGAAAGAGTGGATTCCAGGCATAAATTCAGTTTATTAATGTCAGCTTTCGATATTGGGTCTGAGTGATGAAATTGTTTCATCAGCCGAGCAACCCCGATGTCATAACTCTTTTTCCAGAATACCGCTTCACCATTACAAATTACAAATTCAACACTTCCTCCTCCAATATCAATGATCAGGCATTTTTCATCCGCCATATTAATTGCAGCCCTGACACCATGATAAATCAATTCAGCTTCACGCTCGCCAGTAATAATTTCAGGTTTGATTCCAGTTTCTAACCTGATTTTCTTCAAAAACTCTGCCCCGTTGCCGGCAGTCCGGAGCGCTGATGTCGCTACTGCCCTAACAAGATCAACCTGATAATAATCTATTGATTTTTTGAATTGCTTAATTGCTAATAACCCGCGATCCAAAGCTGCCTCAGTGATATAGCCTTTTTCGATTCCTTCTTCACCCAACTTTACTGCAATACTCTCCTGGAAAATAACCACGGGAGCATTGTCAATTATGTTTGCAATCAACAATTGAAAGGTATTGGTGCCTAAATCGAGAATAGCAATGGAGTTCATTTTATAGCGTTATAAGTTGTAAGAATAAGTTTTAAATTGAACATTCTAGCTTTTAACTTTCAGCTTTTGCCTTTGAGCCAAAAAGATAAATTTCCTTTCCATAAACCAACTTATAACTTATTAGTTACTCCTTATACATAAACCATTTCCCAAGCTCCGAAAAACTAACTTTTTTACCATACATCAGAATTCCAACACGGTATATGCGAGATGCTACCCAAGTTGTGAAGATGAATCCGCCAATAAGCAGGATGATAGATAGAGCCAGCTGCCAGTTTGGTACTCCGAAAGGTAATCTTACCATCATGGCGATAGGTGATGTAAATGGGATGATACTTAACCAAAAAGACAGGCTGCTGTCGGGGTTATTGACAATAAAGCTGAATGACATGATGTATGTAAACAGTAATGGCAGTGTAATTGGAAGCATAAATTGCTGGGTTTCGGTATCACTGTCTACGGCAGATCCTACTGCAGCAAATAGGGCGCTGTAAAGCATATAACCGCCAAGGAAGAAAATAATAAAGATTGGAAGAATATAGGTCCAGTTAACGGTCTGAACAGCCTTAATAATATCCATTCCAGGCCCATTATTACTTACAGCAGCAGCCTGTTTGCTCATAGGCATTTCAGATTTTACCTGCTCCATTTGGCCTTTAAATATAAACTGGCTGGCTACTGTCATCAGGCCAATTGAAAGGGTGATCCAAAGCAGGAACTGTGTTAAACCTACCAGCCCGATACCGATAATTTTTCCCATCATCAGCTGAAAAGGTTTTACAGAGGAAATAACAATCTCAACGATTCTGCTGGTTTTTTCTTCTATGATACCCCGCATTACCTGAATACCATAAATGAAAAGTGACATATAAATCAGAATAGCGGCAGCGAATCCAACTGCCATTGCTGCGCCAGAGCTGCTGTCTTTTTCTCCTTCAAGGGTTAATTCTTTCGAAACAACAGATAATTTTGGTTTGATCTTATCAAGGGTAACTGCATCAATTCCGGCATCTGCCAATAGCTTGGTTCGCATCTGATCATTTAACTGGTTTTCTATAGAACTAATCACAGATAGTCCTGCCTTTTTTTGAGAAAACATTTCAATTGTCCCACCGCTGGCAATATCCACAGGAATGTAAAGCACGAAGGCATCTTCGTTTTTAATAACCTTGTGCTTGGCTTCTGCCAGTGTAAGTTCAGATTTACTAAATGTTGCCGACTTTTTATTTTCCAGACCTTTATTGAATATACCGCTGTCATCAATTACTTCAACTGCAGGGATATTGTCGCCTCCATTCATCGATAATGCAAAGACTAAGGCGTACATCCCAATGATTAGCATGGGTACCAGGAAGGTCATGATTAGGAATGACTTCTTTTTTACCCTGCTGAAATATTCTCTTTTTATGATGAGTAGGATCTTATTCATTTTGCGGAATTAGTTTTTTACATTTTGAATGAAAATATCGTTCATGCTAGGCACGACTTCAGTTAGTTC
>JBDNGV010000352.1:0-10526 GCA_041689125.1 Daejeonella sp. | reverse complement strand
TGGATGCAAATACGTTAAAATGGTACGAGCAAATCCCTACGGTTGAATTATTGACAACTGATTATAAAGAACTATTAGCATCTTCCAAGGTTGATGTAGTGTATGTAGCCCTTCCACATTTCCTACATGAGCAATATTATATCGAAGTAATTGAAGCCGGTAAGGACTTATTGGCAGAAAAACCTTTTGGAATGGATCTGGAAGCTGCAAAAAAGATCAATGAAAAAATTGCTAATTCAAAGATTTTTGTAAGATGCTGCTCAGAGATGCCTTTTTTACCGGGTCCGCAGAGAGTGATAAGCGAAGCCCTTTCCGGAAGAATTGGTGAGATTATCGAAATAAATGCAGGATTTTGTCATTCAAGTGATTTGGATCCGCTTAAGCTAATCAATTGGAAAAGACAATCTAAATTTTGCGGTGAAATTGGTGTAATGGGAGATTTGGGTATGCATGTTATGCACATCCCGATCAGACTGGGATGGATACCTGATAAAGTATATGCCCATCTACAAAAGATTATCACGACAAGGCCCGATGGAAAAGGTGGATGGGCAGAAGGGGATACATGGAATAATGCTACATTATCATGTTCTGTTACCATTGAAAACAAGGATATACCAATGTCTCTTGAAATGAAGCGCTTAAAGCCGGGAGAGACCAATTCCTGGTATATTGAAGTTCTCGGAACTGAAGGAGGAGTACGTTATAATACCAAGGATACCAAGGCATTATGGACTTTTAAGCGTGAGAAGGAACAATTATGGCAAAGAGTAGATCTGGGATTCCAGGTTCCTTTTCCAACAAGTACCGGTTCCATATTTGAGCCTGGCTTTTCTGATTGTTTTTTGCAGATGCTGGCTGCCTATTTTGCAGAGCGCGAAGGATTTTTGGATGGCCGTTTCGGATGTGTTACTCCTGAAGAAGCACTGATGAGCCATAAATTATTTAATGCGGCATTAAAATCTCATAAGACCAAATCTGTTGTGGATGTAGTATAAATATTTTTCCTGCGGTTGGTGTTTTCACCACTCGCTTACAAAAAAACGGATGAAAGAAAATACCAGAATGGGGATTTTGGCCGGAGGTAACTGGATCATAGATAATGTGAAGATTGTTGATGTCTACCCAAAAGAAGAAAAACTGGCGAATATTCTCAAGGAGAGTACCAGTAATGGTGGTGCTCCATATAATGTTTTAAAAGCCATCAGTAAAATGGGCTTTAAATTTCCCTTAAAAGGAATCGGAGCAATTGGGAATGATGAAAGAGGTGATTTTATTTTAAATGATTGCCGGGAACTTCAGATTGATTCCAGTCAGATTAAAAAGGTAGAGGATACCAATACTTCGTATACCGACGTAATGACTGTTCAAGGTACCGGCAGACGTACTTTTTTTCATTCGAGAGGTGCAAATGCCTTTTTAGATGAGTCTTATTTTAATTTCTTGGGCGCTGATGCAAAAATATTCCATTTAGGCTATCTTCTTCTGCTTGATAAACTGGATACTTTAGGAAGTGATGGTTTTAGCGGTGCAGCAAAAGTATTAAGAGATGCCAGGAAATCGGGTATGATTACATCTGCTGATCTGGTAAGTGAGCAATCCGAACGATTCAGAAACATTATTCCATTAACATTACAATTTATCGATATCCTGTTTGTGAATGAATTTGAAGCAAAGATGATAACAGATATTGAGATTTGTGATGATGATGGAAACTGTTCGCGGTCAAAGGCTTATGAGGCTGCAGATGCAATTTTAGATTCAGGGGTTCAGATATGGGTAATTATTCATTTCCCTAAAGGAGCAATTGCACTGAGTAAAAGCGGAGAGAAAATATTTCAGCCAAGCGTTAAAATGCCTATAGAGAAGATCAAAGGATCAGTGGGTGCCGGAGATGCTTTTGCCGCAGGTGTTTTAGCTGGGATTCATGAAGAATGGACGATGGCCAAAAGTCTCGTATTGGGAGTGAATGTCGCCGCAGCAAGTTTAATGGATGCCAGTTCTTCAGAAAGTATTGTTTCATGGAAGGACTGTTTGAAAATTGGAGAGGACATTGGGTTTAATGATGATTAATTATGAAGATTGGCCTATTCATCCCCTTATTAATTTCATTATATTTATAATTCGTTCAAAAGATAATGGTGATAAATGGGTTTAATAACATTCAAAAGATATTGTTCTTAACAAAATTGAAGAGTATTAATGAAAAACAATCATATCGTGAAGAAGAAAACACAGGTATTAATCATTATTTTCATACTGTTATGTTCTGTTTTCGAAAGCAGCTACGGAAAATTAAGTGAAAGCATAATTATCGAGAATGACTATTTTAGATATGAAGTAGCTAGCAACGGTAAGAACCTCCATTTTATAGATAAGTCTACCGGTAAGGATTATCTCGATTCGAAATCGGGTTCAAAATGTGCGTACATAATTAGCGAAGGCCAAAAGATTGAAGTTACAGCTTTGTCTCTAAAAGGGAATTACCTTGAGATTGAATTTGGAAAATCGAGTCATAAGGCCAAGGTTTATGTTGAAAAAGGAAGAGATCGCATCACTTTAAAGGTGGCCTCTGTAACCAACAATATCGAATCGCTTACTTTACTGAATGTACCGCTAACGTTGGAAGGGCAACCATATGAACCTTTCGCAGCATGTGTGCTTTCAATGAATCTTTTTACCCATGTAAGGCAGTTACCACCATTACAAACCCATCTATGGGCAACTTGTTACAAAAAGTTCGGATCGGAAGGTGCCGAAATTACTCTCCTCGGTCTCCCTCAAGAAAAACTCTTGCCTACTATCCGTGACGTAATGTCGAAGGCCAAAGATGTTCCACATTCTGATGAAGGTGGGGCTTGGGCACTCACGAAAAAAGAAGGTTATGGCTCCTATCTTATGAATTTTGGAACGCTTACCGAGAAAACGGTTGATGAGTGGATAGAGCGATGCAAGATGTTGGGTTTTAATCAGATAGATAGCCATGGTGGTGGCGATTTCTTTGAGTTTGGTACTTTCGAACTTAATAAGGAGAAATGGCCAGATGGGTGGGATTCATTTAAACGGATAAATGAAAGATTACATGCGGCAGGAATTTCTCATATTTTTCATACGTATGCATTTTTTATTGATAAAACTTCAAAATATGTGACACCCAATCCAAGGGAAGATCTGGGGTATGTTAATACGTTTACACTTAATAAGCCCTTGAGTGAGACTGCGGATGAAATTATAGTCGAAGAATCGACAAAAGACATTTCTACGATAGTCGGCTTTCATACAGAGAATAGTGTTACACTCCGGATCGGAAGTGAATTGATCGAGTTCAGCGCGGTTACCAAAACACCTCCATATAAGTTTACAGGGCTCAAGCGTGGAGCGAATGGGACAAAACCATCCGCTCAACCGGCAGGGAAAATAGCATTTCACCTGAGTGAGAGATTCGGAAGGTTTGTACCAGGGCCTACAACTGCTTTGTTTGATGAGATAGCGAAAAAACATGCGGAAATTGTAAATTATTGTGGGTTTGATGGGATATATCTTGATGCCATTGATGGGAGCGCCGTATTAGGAGGTGACGAAAATTTCTGGTATTATGGCACTAAGTTTATATTTGAAATAGCAAAGAATTTAAAACATACTGTCGGTATGGAAATGAGTTCAATGTCACATCATTGGTGGCATTTCCGCTCGCGCTGGCAGGCATGGGATCGACCGGTACGTGGATATAAGCGATTTATAGATATTCATTTAGCATCCATTAAATCGTCAGGACTTTTATTAACCGACGAGATAAAGTCTAATGAATGGGAACATGGCAGGTGGCCCGGTCACTCACCTTTGATTGATAAATATGCTGGTGTTGAAAAGGGACAGATACTACTACCTCTTCACTTAGGATGGTGGGGTAACCAAACTTGGAATCCACCGCAAATCGAACCAACCTTCCTTGATGATATTGAATATCTTGCTAGTAAAATGATAGGTAATAATGCTGGGTTCTCACAATTAGGAGGGGTCGATAAGAAGACCTTAGACGAGACACCCCTCTTTAAACGAAGTACAGAAATTATTAAACAATATGAAGAATTAAGGCATCAGCACTATTTTAGTGATAGCATCAGGGCACTTCTTCGTCAACCAGGGAAAGAATTTACTTTATTTCAAGAAGGAAATGGGGCGTGGAATTTTAAACCGATTGCTTATCAAAAACATAAAGTTGTGGGACTAGCGCATCCTTCGGCAATTTGGATCGTGAAAAATGAATTTAAAACGCAACCGGTTAAACTGAGAATAGAACCATTAATGTCAGTTAAACCCTATAGTGATCCTTCAAATATTCTTTTAACGGACTTCTCAAAACCAACAGATTTTACAAATGAGATAAGTGCTGAAGGTGTATCCGGCGAAATAACCTTATCAGAAGAAAAGACAATAAGTGGGGAATCAGGTGCTAGATTTTCCGCCAAGAATAACGGTAAATCGCCACAGGACGGTTCATACATCAATATAGAAAAACAGTTTAGTCCACTATTAGATCTTAATAAAAATCAAGCTCTTGGTGTCTGGGTTAAAGGCGATGGTAACGGACAAATACTGAACCTCAGTGTAAGAAGCCCTCTTCATATTTCCCATGGTGCGCATGGAGATCACTTTGTTAAAATTGATTTCGTAGGATGGCGGTACTTTGAACTTGTTGAAATAGAATCATCGAAAATTAGTGACTACATCTGGCCGGATGATTCCCAATTTTATGTATATGACTCTTATCGGCATACGGTGGATTTTGGAAAGGTTGAGAAATTTCAATTGTGGTATAATAATCTACCAGTGGGTAAAGAGGTCAGTAGTGTAATAGGACCCGTTAAGGCAATACCAATGGTGTCGAATACTATTGAAAATCCTTCTATCACTATTGGTGACAACAAGATTGTTTTTCCTGTTAAAATGGAGCCGGGCATGTATCTTGAATTCCAATCTGTAGACGATTGTAAATTATACGGGTCTAAAGGTGAATTTTTGCAGGAGGTGAAGATAAATGGAAGTATTCCTATACTTAATTCTGGTGACAATAAGGTTCATTTTACATGTGATAGTCAAAAAGAAATAAATCCGCGTGTCCAAGTGACCGTTATAAATGAGGGTTTGCCTCTTTAGAAGAGTACGATCATTACTTTCTAGGAGCAGCCTAAAGTTTCCGGTTGGAAACCTGTAAACTAAAAGTTATAATCATTATTATAATCTAAATTCCATTAAACTAAAAAAATAACATTATGCCATATTTAACGAAAGAAGAAAGTGAAGCCAGAATAGCTCGGGTCAGAAAATTACTAGCAGATAAAAATCTAGATATTGCGTTGGTTTATTATGATGAATTCAATATTGGGAATGGATGGTATTTAACGGGTTGGTGCCCTCAATTTGAAAGTGGTGCGGTACTAATTCCCCGGAAAGGAGAACCTCTAATACTAGGAGGTCCAGAAAGCGAACCGTTCGCTAAGTTGGATAGTACGATTACCGAGACACGTAATTTTACGGTTTTCATGGTTCCT
The DNA here is from genome assembly GCA_041689125.1 of Daejeonella sp. Lineage (GTDB taxonomy): Bacteria > Bacteroidota > Bacteroidia > Sphingobacteriales > Sphingobacteriaceae > Daejeonella. Next base: position 4,974 of record JBDNGV010000352.1, on the reverse strand, counting down.
AATGAAGAGTATCCCAATGCGAAGATTATTGATTTTGCAATGCTCTTTGCTGAATTAAATGCTGAATTGGGAAGTGTGAAAAGAGTAGGTCTGGTAGGTGCAGACCGTATGCCCGCGGGATGTTATCAACAAATAGTGGAAGGGTTCGAGGGAGTTGAATTAGTGGATATTACATCAGAATATGTACATTTTCGTTATATAAAATCATCATGGGAACGTGAACAGATTCGCGCTGCATTTAAATTGGCAGACCATGCTTACGTTGCAATGAAAAAAGAAATAAAATCAGGTGCTTCTGAAATACAGGTTGCAGCAGCGGGTGAGTTCGCTGCACGTATTCGAGGCGCCAGTGGGTTCGGCTTTAGCACCATAATGGGCAGCGGCATCAGGTCGAACGCGGTGGTACCTACTGCAAGCTCCAAGAAGCTAGAAGATGGAGAACTGGTGATGGTTGGCATTTCCCCTAAAGTCAGTGGGTATGCTGGAGTAGTGGGAGATGTTTTACCCGTTAGCGGAAATTATACCGATCGCCAACAAGTATGCGTTCAAATTCTAAGGGTAGCACTTCGTATCGCAAAGAAACAACTTGTCGTTGGCAACATTGGCAGGGATATAGATGCGCCCGTCCGAGCTCATTTCGCTAAGCATGGACTATCGCAGTACTTGGTTTGTCCTTTTGTACATACGATTGGATTGCATGAAGCGGAATCTCCCTTTTTTGGGCCAGAAAGTGATGATATACTTGAACCTGGTATGATGGTATGTATAGATATCAGCTTCTTTGGTCATCCTGAGTTTCACGGAGTACGCATTGAAACAAGCTATGAAATAACGAATGACGGGCCAGTTCCATTAAGCCCGGAAATGGATATTTTGTTTCACACTGATTAAATAAGACAACATGAGCGATAAAAGCAAAACTCATGAAAGCCATTCAGCTGAGAATGATTACTCGTTTGATGTGGTATTGGGTTTCGACATGGAGACTGACATAGGTTCATATACGCCTTTTTACGAAGGGGTGACACATGGCACACCTCTGATTTTAAACATTTTGAAAAAACACGGCATCTCCGCGACATTCTTCTGGACCGGTCATGCCGCTGAGAATAATCCGGAAATGGTTATACGTGTTAGCGATGAAGGACACGAAACCGGATGTCATGGCCTTTTTCATGAAACCCTGGGTGACCCCATATTTCCATTGCCAAATAATTGGCCAATACTACCTTCAGAAGTGGAGGGTCGCCTGACACAGGCAACAGAAATAATCAGACAGATCATTGGTGAACAACCTTTAAGCTTTCGCTGTCCGCGTCTTTGGGGTAGCACTACAGTAGTGAATGTTCTGGAAAAACTCGGTTATATCGCTGATGCCTCCCTGCCGATGTACTTCTATCAAAATCAGCTTGCACCCTATTATCCTTCTGCTACAGACTGGACGGCTTCAGGTGATTTGAAGGTGCTGGAAATTCCGAATTTCTGTGATCTGAGCATGGAAAGTAATGATCCGTACCAAAGAGACAGAGACCAGTGGCCCTTATTCAGAACAAAGTCTGCCGGATCACTTATGGAAAAAATAAACGGTTTCCTGCACCATGTTAAGAATCAGGTCCGGCGCCCGGTTATTTGCCTGTATCTGCATCCATGGGAGTTTTATCCCATGCCCCATGGTGCAATAGATTTTGGCGAGTGCAGTGTTACGCCCTTACCATTTATCGTTGAGAACTGCGGTCCGATTGCTGTTAAGCAACTTGATCTGCTCTGTAGTATGATTACAGAGAATGGTGGAAGATTTCTTACAGCTAAGGAACTAGTTAAGGAGTACCAGCTAAATGAACGGGAATATTCTGTGGATTCAAAACAAATAATATGATTCGGAAAGCATTCATGATTCAGGCAAGAAAGGGGATGGCTGAAGAATATAGGAAAAGGCATAACCCGATATGGCCTGAGTTAGAAAAAACGCTGAAAGACTATGGAGTGAGCAATTATTCGATTTTTCTGCATGAAGGCAGTGAAACGCTTTTTGGATACCTGGAGGTAAGCGATGAAGACTTATTCAATCGTATTGGAGATACAGATGTATGCAGGCGTTGGTGGAAATATATGACTGAAGTATTGGTATGTGAAAGCGAAGAAATTAGTAAGGCAAAAGAAGATATGTTAGTAGAGGTCTTTCATCTGTCATAGAAGAAAATAAAAATATGGTAGCAACAGAATTGCTGGCGGCATTTGCCGGGGCAGGAAAAAGAACTCACCTTGTAGGTAATCTCCATGCAGGCGTAATCATTGCTCTGGATATGGAGGGTCGCCTGTTTACAGTTAAAAATGGCAAAATATTAAATAGGGTGAACCCTGAAGCCGTTGTAGGGCAAAATTCGCAAACACAATATTTAAACCCAGGTGGTGATGGTCTCTGGCCTGCACCCGAGGGAACCGCTCTGGGTTATCAATATTCCACAGGCATCTGGAGAACATCGCCAGGGTTAAGATCGGTCAGATACGTGGTTTTAGAGAAAAATACAAACATGGCTTCTATTCAGGGGGAAGTAGATCTTATTAATAATAAGGGATATGGAATCCCTGCAATTTTTAAACGGAAAATAGGCATAGTATCCGCTAAAAATTCAGTATGGGTTCAAGTGCGGGAAAGTATTATTTACATTGGTAGAGCACCTCTTAAGAGTAAAGACTGTCTGCTTGCTCCATGGTCACTTTGTCAATTTGATTCGGGCCCCGATTGCGCGGTTGTTTTTCCTTGCTCCAATAAATCTTCTGTTTGGGATATCTACGAAGAGTCGAGCCTGACGCAACGAAATTGGGATAAAGGATTATGCAGTACTTGTACGGATGGAAAGATGCGCTATCAGATAGCTATTGATAAGAGAGTGCCATGGATTGAATTCCAGGATCAACGTCGAGGATTGTTTGTCCGGCGAAGTGCAGGTTCTCTTCCCAATGGTCAATCCTATATAGATATCCGTGATGCACCACCGGATACCTTGCCCAGCAAAAAGGGTGTTCGCTATAGCGTATACAGTGACCCGGGGAAATTTATGGAAATAGAAGCGGTGGGTGGATGCCCTAAATTAATACTTCCGGGTACAGAGTTGAGTGTTAATATAAACACCCATTATCAATTGAAATAAAATTCTCTAAGTATATAAAACAAGAAAACTAAAATAATTATTATGCATCAACTCATAGGTATTATTTTTCACTCCATAGGAGGATTCTCTTCTGCAAGTTTTTATGCTCCATTTTATCTTGTGAAAAAATGGAGCTGGCATACCTATTGGATTTCATTGGGTTTTATTGCATGGATTATTATGCCATGGATCGGTGGTTGGATTACAACTCCTGATCTTTCAGGTATATTGAGCAAGAGTACTTCGGATAGTCTTTTGTGGACGTATATATTTGGAGTTTTATGGGGGTTTGGAGGCCTAATGGCCGGGCTGGGCCTGCGTTATCTTGGATTGGCGCTTGGTCAATCCATCAGCCTAGGAGTTTCCGCAATTGTTGGAACCTTAGTTGTCGCTATCATAGACAATAAATTACTTATGTTGTTTACCACTATCTCTGGAGGGATTATTTTAGCAGGATTTCTGGTTTGTGTTGTTGGCATAGGTTTTTGTGGATATGCGGGGGTACTAAAGGACAAATATTTATCAGAGAAGGACAAAACAGCGTCTGTTAAAGAATTTTCTGCCTCTAAAGGTCTTATTATGGCTGTGTTGGGAGGGGTAATGAGCGCGTGCATGGCATTTGCGATCAGGGCTGGAGCACCTATAGCAGAGCAGGCAGTAATTGCTGGTACGACAAATGTTTTTATCAATAATCCAATATTCGTCCTTGCATTGGGCGGAGGTTTTACTACTAATTTTATTTACACAATGATTATCAGCATAAGAAAAAAAACCTTTGGAGATTACAGTATTTATCCACGGACTACACTTTATCGAAATTACGTTTTTGCAACATTGAGCGGAATCATGTGGTATGGTCAGTTCTTTTTTTATGGCATGGGGACCACCAAAATGGGGCAATACGATTTTGCAAGCTGGAGTATTCATATGTCTTCCATAATAATATTCAGTAATCTTTGGGGATTTTGGTTGAAAGAATGGATACACGTTGATAAAAGAACTCTCACGTATTTGTGGATTGGAATTGTAATGCTGATAATCTCTGTTACGCTGATAGGCATTGGCAATTACATGGAGGGCTGATTAAAAAATGTTTTAACGAGGTCGTATTTAGGATACGAGCAACAGCAGTTGCATTAATGATCGTTCCGTAATTAACATATCGCTGGCAGTTGGAAACAGCGCATTAAATGAAGATCAAGTTGTTGTTATTAGGTTATTCTACCCAAAGAAAGAAGCAATAAAAATTACAATATAGAAAACAATAAATTTAAACATGGCAAGAAGGAATTTCATAAAAGGTGCAGCATCATTTTCAGCGGTAACAATTTTAAGTCCTGCTGCAGTTTTTGCTTTGGGAACAAAACCGGCATTTCGCTTAGGCTTTATTGGCTGCGGACGCAGAGGCATGGCCGATATTAGCTCCATGTCAAAAAATACCAATCTAACCATTGTAGCGATTACTGACCTTTTTCAAGATCAGATTCAGGCCGCCAAGCCAAAGCTTGACCAGTTGAATGCTGCAAAGGGATTTTTTGCCATTTCCCAATCGAATATATACCAGAGTTCGTGTGCATACCGTAAGTTATTGAATAATAAAGAGGTAGATGCAGTTTTGATCTCCTCGCCCTGTTATGCACATCCCGATTAGAATGATCAAAGGTTCCATCCCGCACGTGCGGGATAAAAAACAATAAAAAAAACGGATGAAAGAAAATACCAGAATGGGGATTTTAGCCGGAGGTAACTGCACCATAGACAATGTGAAGATTGTTGATGTCTACCCAAAAGTCTCATATTGGGAGTAAATGTCGCCGCAGCA
>JBDNGV010000351.1:0-6882 GCA_041689125.1 Daejeonella sp. | reverse complement strand
TGCTTCGTCAAACCCGTTCAGAGCTGCGTTGTGTTTTAGGGCATCGATCTGCTCCGCCCCGACGTCGGTCATCACAACAGTGGCGCCCAACTTTGCCAGCGCCAGCCCCACCAGCCCGAGCCCCGCACTGAGGTCGAGAACTCGTTTGCCTTGCCACCACGCAGGCGAAGAGCCCCACTGCTGCTCGTTCTGGTGAAAGGATTTGTAAAAGTATAGACAATGTGAGTGCGGTTAGAGCATGAATACTAACTAACTAACTAACTAACTAACTACCCGATCGCCCTATCCAAATGCGTATAACCACCATCTACATGGATTAATTGCCCAGTAGTATGGGAAGATCGATCTGAAAGCAAAAAGGCCACGGTATCAGCAATTTCCTTCGCAGTAGTCATTCGGTTTTCAAGTGGAATTTTGCTGACGATATCTTTCAATTTTTCTTCGGGATTAGCCAGAGTTTTAATCCAACTTTCGTATAAAGGAGTCCAACATTCAGCTACAATTACCGAATTGACACGGATACTGTAAGGTAATAATTCAACCGCCCATTCGCGGGTCAAAGCATTCCTAGCACCATTGGCTGCGGCATAGGCAGAAGTGCCTCCCTGACCTGTCTCGGCAGTTTTGGAGCTGATATTAACAATTGCTGCTCCTTTTGATTTTTTCAGTGCAGGCAAGGCATGATGGGCTAGTAAATAATAATGAATCACATTCTTATGCAAACTTGCTACGAAACCTTCGTAAGAGCCATTCTCCAATCCAATACTATCGTTCACCCCGGCATTATTCACCAAAGAATCAATTCTTCCGAACTTTTCTAGCGTAAGATTAATAACGTTTTCACATTCTTCAGGTTTTGTTAGCTCTGCTCTGATCTGAAAAGCCTGAGCTCCTAGAGATTCAAGTTCAGCAAGTACTTTCAGATTATCAGCCTCATTCCTGCCAACAATAACTGGGATCGCTCCTTCAGCAGCCAAAACTTTGACAATCGCCTCCCCAATGCCCTTAGCACCACCGCTGACTAGAATTACCTTTTCTTTTAATTTTAAATCCATAGTAAATACTTTTTTCTTAACGATAAATTAGTCAGTCCTTTTAAACCTGAACTTGACTCATAATCATGAGGATACTTTGAACCTCTAAAGTTTATAAAATTGTTCTGTATTCTTCCCCCAAACCAATTCCTGCTCCCTGATGCTCAATTTACTCAAATATTCATCCATAAGTCCGCAAACCACATCATACTCCCCTGCCAGTTTACATACCGGCCAGTCGCTGCCAAACATCAGTCGCTCTGCACCAAAAAAATTGAAAACTTTGTCCATGTAAGGAAAAATATCTTCTTTAGTCCAGTTTTTCAGATCGGCTTCAGTGATCATTCCAGAAAGTTTGCAGTAAACATTTTTGAATGAAGCGACTTGTTTCAATTCATTTTCCCAATTGTTAAAAAGATTGTTTTTTATATCCGGTTTGGCGAGGTGGTCGATTACGAAGGCTTGTTCGTTGAGTCCCCGGATCAAGTCCGGGGTGACTGGTAAGTGATGAGGGTAAATAAGGATGTCATAAGTAAATCCGTATTGCTCTAAAGCAACAATTCCACTTTGAAAATCCGGTTTCAGCAAAAATTCCACTGGTTCTGCCTGCAGAATATGCCTAAATCCCTTAAGTTTTGAATATTGGGAATAATGTTCGAGTCGTTCATGAATGTTGGGAGAACATAGATCCACCCATCCAACGACTCCTTTAATAAAGTCATATTCTTCGGTTAGGCAGAGCAAAAAATCAGTTTCGGTCTCCGACTGATCGGCCTGTACCGCAATGCATCCCTGTATTCCATTGGCATCAAGCAATGGTTTTAGATCAGGAGGAAGGAAGTCATGACGTATAACTTCCATTTCCTCTGTGATCCAATTATCTCTTAGCGAGTTAAATTTCCAAAAGTGCTGATGTGAATCAAGCTTCAGCATAGGCTTTAGCTACCTGTCTTGATTCGCCCAGTCCGTCGATACCTAACTCAATTACATCCCCATCTTTAAGGTAGATTGGCGGTTTGAAGCCTAATCCCACACCTGCAGGAGTTCCTGTTGATATGATATCTCCCGGTAGCAGAGTCATGAAATTGCTGAGGTAAGATACTAGGAAAGGAATATTGAAGATCAAATCATCCGTATTGCTATCCTGCATAATTTTTCCATTCAGTTTTAGCCATAATCTTAATTTATGCGGATCAGCAATCTCATCTTTGGTTGCCAAAAAGGGACCTACCGGAGCGAAGGTATCGCAACCTTTACCTTTATCCCAGGTACCACCGCGCTCCAACTGCCATTCACGCTCAGAAACATCATTATGAAGGCAATATCCGGCAACATAATCCATGGCTTCAGCTTCTGAAACATAGCTTGCTTTTTTACCAATTACAAAAGCCAGTTCCACTTCCCAGTCTGATTTTACCGAATTTTTAGGTATGGTAATGTCGTCAAATGGTCCTACCAATGAGGTAGTTGATTTCATGAATAGGATCGGCTCTGCAGGAATTGCCATGCCTGATTCCTCGGCATGTTTGGCATAGTTCAAACCAATGCAAAGTATTTTTGAAGGGCGGGCAACCGGTGAACCCAAACGCTCATTCTCACCTATTGCTTTCAGCTTGCCTTCATTTTCATTTAAGAATATCCCTAAACGGGTTAAACCGTCATTCTCAAAAAATGTCTCATTGTAATCTTCGCCAAAAGCAGATGTATCGTATTTTACATCATTGATAATTACTCCAGTTTGTTCATGTCCGGGTTTCCCCCATCTGATTAATTTCATCTGTTTATTGAATTTTGTTTGGATGTTCTTCGCAGCTTAAACCACAAAAGATACATCCGTATAAATAGAAAAGCCCGAAAGCATTGTTTGAATTATAAAAATTAGCTATTCAGCTTAATAAATCCTCCGTCGATAGGATAATCATTTCCCGTTACGAAACTAGATTCATCCGAGCATAGGTATAATGCAATTGCTGCAATATCCTCTGGTGTTGCCATTCTTCCAACCGGCTGGGTTTTAGATAGTTTCTCGAACATTTCTTTTTCCTGCCCAGGATAGTTCTTGGCTATAAACCCATCTACAAAGGGGGTATGTACCCTTGCAGGTGAAATACTGTTACAACGGATATTATCAGCAATGTAATCTTTGGCTACCGAAAGTGTCATCGCATAAACTGCACCTTTACTCATTGAATAGGCAAAACGATCAGCCACACCTACAATAGCCACAATAGATGCGAGGTTCAGAATAACTCCCCCTCCGCCTTTCTTCATCAATGGAATTGCTGAAAAAAGACAATTGTAAGCTCCTTTCACATTAACACTATAGATTCTGTCCATATCTGCTTCAGAAGTCGTATCAGCTCTTCCAATATGTGCAATACCAGCATTATTAACCAGAATATCGATTTTCCCAATGCTGTTGAAAAGAGATAGCACATCGGCCTGCTTTGAAACATCACATCCATGTGCTGAAGCTATTCCGCCTTTATCTGTGATTTCTTTTACTACCGCAATACCTGCATCCTGATTCAATTCCACTACCTTCACGTTGGCCCCCTGAGCTGCAAACACCATTGCGATACCTTTTCCAATACCACTTCCCCCACCTGTAATTACTGCTGTTTTTCCTTTTAAGCTGAACATATTATTAAAAAATTAGATAAAATTATAATGAAACACCACGTTTCCATGGGATAAAATCGTCCTGACCTAATTGCATAGCTTTTGGCTGTTCTTCACCACTCGCAACTCTGATTATGTAGTCCAGAATGCGGTGAGCGTTCTCTTTTATTGTCTCGGAACCGTCGATAATCGTTCCGCAGTTAATATCGATAATATCAGGCATTTTCAGAAATGTTTTTGTATTGGTGCTCAGTTTGATAACCGGTGTAACCGGATTCCCAGTTGGGGTACCCAAACCGGTTGTAAAAAGCACGATATTGGCACCTGATGCCACTTCCGCGGTAGTACTTTCCACATCGCTTCCGGGGGTACATAAGAGGTTCAAGCCCATACTCTTTACCTTTTCAGGATAATCAAGTACGGCAGTTACCGGAGATGATCCTCCCTTTTTCGCTGCACCGGCAGATTTCATAGCGTCAGTAATCAATCCATCGCGAATATTTCCGGGAGATGGATTGGCATAAAAACCGGAGCCATTCGCTACAGCTCTTGCATTATAGGTACGCATCAGATGCATAAAACGGGTAGCCGTTTCTTCATCCACACAACGGTCGCTTAATTCCTGCTCCACTCCGCAAAGCTCGGGGAATTCTGAAAGGACCACCGAGCCTCCTAATGATACCAAAATATCTGAAACATAACCCAAAGCCGGATTGGCTGATATACCAGAAAATCCATCAGAGCCACCGCATTCCAAACCAATACATATTTTCGAGATTGGTGCCGGTTTACGCTCATTTTTATTAGCTTCGACCAAACCTGCAAAGGTTCTTTTCAGAGCCTCCTGCATTAAATTTGTTTCGGTTCCTAATGCCTGCTGTTCAAGAATAGTCAATGGCTTATTGAACTTAGGGTCACGTTTTTTAATCTCATTCTGTAGGGTGTCTACCTCAGAATGCTGACAACCCAGACTCAAAATTGTTGCACCGGCAACATTTGGGTGGGTGATATAACCAGCAATCAAACCACATAAGCTATCTGCATCCAGCTTGATTCCCCCGCATCCCATATCATGGGTAATGAATTTCACCCCATCCACATTTGGGAATAATCGTGTGCGTTTAGCTTCATTTGGGGTAGCCTTCAGGTCAGCATTCAGAATTTCCTCTGTTGATTTTCCCGTCTTGTACAAAGAAATCAGACTTTCAACCTCGTTTTCGTAACTTTTAACTTTCTTATAACCCAATTTTTCATCCAAGGCTTCCTTGAGCACATTCACATTGCGGTTTTCACAAAAAACCAATGGGATAACCAGCCAATAATTGCATGTTCCTACTGAACCATCTGCACGGTAAAATCCATTAAATGTCTTATCCGCAAAGGCAGAAGTATCGGGCTTAAGCCAATGAGACTTACGCTCTCCAAGTTTATAATCACTAGAAGCATGATCCACATTCTGAACTGTGATAGACTCTCCCAAAGCAATATCTTGGTTAGCAATACCTACTAGTACTCCGTACATGATAATCCTATCTCCTTTTTTAAACGGCTCAATAGCAAACTTATGCTTCGAATGCACATCGGTACTTAGGACTAGTGTCTTGCCTTCAAAACCTATTACTTCACCCTTTGCAAGGTCCTGTAAAGCAACCAGAACATTATCCTGTGCATGAATTTGTAGAAAGCGATGTTTTTTTCCCTCTTCGAAATTATTGTTCATTTGTAATTATAATTGAATATTTTATCCATTAAAACCCACTTCTCACCTGACTTTACTCCAGGAATGGCTTGTTGAAAGTTCCACATAAACTGCTCCCATTCCTGAACTTTGGAATCTGTAAGATCTGCAGCGGCTTTTTTTTCAAAGCTGAACATATCATTTACTTCCATAATCATAAACAGACGGTTTGAATACCGGTAAATTGTCATATCCTCTATCCCAGAAGATCGTATACTTTCTATAATTTCAGGCCATATTTTTTTGTGCCATAATTCATACTCTTCAATGAGTTTCGGATCATCTTTTAAATCGACCGCAAGGCAATATCTATGCATAGTTATTGGTTTGAGGTTTTATGACTTTATATCCTTTTACTGCGAAAGCAAGGATCACACAAAAACAAAGTAAACTCACAATCTGTCCGTACTGAACCTTCCCGCTTAAGTCTGCAATATAACCAAAAAGCAGCGGCAGAACAGCCCCACCAAAAATAGCCATTACTATTAAACTACTGCCATATTGGGTATCACTTCCTAATCCCTTAATTCCTAATGAGAAAATTGTAGGAAACATGATTGACATAAAGAATGTGATTCCAATAACAGCATAAATAGCCAGAAAACCATGACTAAAAGTAGCAACTAGGCAAAGTAAAATACAGATTGCAGAATAAAAAGCCAGCAACCGTTCAGATGCAATGTATTTCATCAGAAATACACCAAAAAACCTTCCGACCATAAATGCTAATCCGCAGCCCCATCCTAGATAATCGGCGGCCAGCATATTGTCAATACCGGCAACTTCCACCGCGTACAAAATAAAAAAGCTGAAAACACAAACCTGAGCACCTACATAGAAAAATTGAGCCACAACGGCCCAGGTCAAATGCCGGTGACGCAGTGCTCTGAATACGTTAAGGCTTTTACTCTCATCTTGATCCTCAACTTCAGGAAGCCGTAAAAAATAAAAAATAGCCGCAATAACCAAAATTAAACTTCCGAGCACGAAATATGGAATCTTCACTGTAGAAGCTTCAGAAGCTAATGCAATTTGACGTGCACTTTCGGTCATGGCATTAAGTTCCCCATCGCTATATCCTTCTGTTAAAATAAATCTTGCACCAATAATGGGAGCCATGGTGGCTGCCAAGCCGTTGAATGACTGCGCAAAATTAAGCCGTCTTGTTGCTGTTTCAGGATCTCCCAGTAAAGAAACATAAGGATTAGCTGCTGTTTCGAGGATAGTTAGTCCGCAGGAGATGATAAACAATGCACCAAGAAAGAAAGAGTATTCCTGTGTATTTGCTGCCGGAATAAATAAAAAAGAACCGATGGCAAATAAGACCAGTCCGGACAAAATCCCGGTCTTATAACCATACTTTTTCATCAGTATCCCAGCGGGAATGGCCACCAGCAGATAGGCAATAAAAACTGCAGAATCTACCAATGATGACTGCAATATATTCAGGCTGAAAGATCTTTTTAAGTGAGGGATCAAAATAGGATC
>JBDNGV010000350.1:0-7736 GCA_041689125.1 Daejeonella sp. | reverse complement strand
TTTTCTGTCCGTTAACAACATTTATTATCTTGCTGAATTGGCGGACAAGCAACAGTCCCATAACTGCAATATACACAGCAGTCGCCATGTTGTGGTTTCAGAACTGAGTGGCAATTTTCACACTCGTAGAAATATTGGCAAGCGTCAGTCGGCATTGTTTCTTCTTTCTTGTAACCGCAGTTTAGGCAAGTGATTGTTGATTGTAATGTGACTTCCATTCTATTTTTCTTTTTTGCCGGTTACAGAATATCCTGTTGTGTTAATCGCTTTTCTAATTTCGGTGATATTTGTTTTAGAATTGTCATATTCTACTACCGCATTCCCATTTTCGTAAGACGCTTTTGAGCTTATTATTCCTGTCAATTTATTTACTTCGTGATTCACATGTTCTGCGCAACTGGCACATGTCATTCCGTTGATTTTAAATTCCACTTTTTGAACATTGGATTTATTAACTACGATTATCTGCTTTTCTGTGTTTGGGTAAAAGATTCCTGAATAATAGGGGAAAGCCATCATTATAAATGCAAATACAGTTACAATTCCTAAAAACGTTTTTGTTTGTAAAAATTTTGGCTTTTCGTCCGTTTCACATTCACAGTCGATTTCCTTTTGAGTCCCAAAAGCGTTCGGGATCAATTTCTGAAACCACGCAAATCCAAGCAGCAAAATTGTCAAGCCGATAAGATACAGTCTGAATGGTTCAAGCCAGGAAAAAGTTGAAGCAATTCCGCTTGATCCTGCGATAAGAGCTAAAACTGGTGTTATACAGCACAATGAAGCTACACTAGCTGTCAAAAGTCCTGCTCCGATTAGTTTGCTGTAGCTTTTCATATTACGTTCAAAATTTTGTTTTCGCTCAATATTTTAAAGAACGGTTTCAGCATTTCTTCATACTCTTTTGTCAATGAGTAAAAAATGGTTTGGGCTTCCCGTTCGGTTTCAATAAGTTTTCGGTCTTTGAGTTTTCGCAAATGTTGTGAAACTGCCGAGATTGTCATACCTAAAATATTGCTGATGTCGCAAACGCAAAGTCGTTTTTCTTCATAAAATAGGAACAGAATTTTCAGTCTTATGTTATTTCCCACCAATTCAAGTCCGTTCGATAAATAGTCAAACGAGCCTTTGAGTTCTGAAACCCTGTCTTTGCAACGGTTAATTTGTTTGATGTCAGCCTGTTGTCTTATGCAAGAAATCTTATCCATGGCGCAATGAAGGATAATTTTCTTATTTAAGCAAATACTAAAATATAAAAGGTCAAAAAGAACTCAAATTATCTGTCGGATTGTATCGTTTTAGCCTTGCCACTACTGGTTTGCAGCTAAAAGAAATTAGCGTCCCGATATCGGGATCGAAGCACTGAACTGTCTATACCTACCAAAATTTATTAGTTGAACAACTGTTTGTATAATCACTGCTGCCGTCATTTTTATTAGGTACTGTTATGGGCTGGTTATTTCAATTGAATTTGAAAAAGAAAAACACCACAGCTGCCCATTCTTTTTCAATTCCTTTTGCATACCCTAAAGTAGAATAACTACTATTTTGAACAGTACCATCACTTTTTACGTAACCCACAGTTGAGTAACTACTATTTTGGACTTCGCCATTACTTTTTACGTAACCCACAGTTGAATAACTACTGTTTTGAATAGTGCCATCACTTTTTATATACCCAATTGTTGAATAGCTGCTATTTTGTATTGTCCCGTTAGATTTAATGTAGCCAACAGTTGAATAACTGCTATTTTGAATTGTCCCATCTGGCTTTATGTAACCCGTGGTTCCATAATTACTTGATTGGATAGTTTGCGCACTCACAAATCCAAATGTCATTAACATCGTTGCTAAAATCATTAAATTTTTCATTTCGTTATATTATTAATTGCTATTCATAAGGCTTTTCGGTGTCGCCCCGTTTGATGAATGGTTTCTGGTCTCCACTTTTTATGTTTTTGTCACATTGGGTGGTCAGCCATTTGGCTTTCGCAGACCTGCTTATTTTTTTTACTTGCCCATAACGGTAGGTATAAGCGTAGTGCTTTCTTTTTCGTTCGAGTGTTGGAGCAGACACACTTATTGTCAAGCTTTGGAATGTGCGGCTGATTTGAGCAGCTTGGCAATGTGTGTGGCTGTTAGGCGCTGGCTCTGCCATATACTTTATGAAATAAAAACCTTATCGCGAACCCTGCTAAAAGTAATCCAAAACCCGAGAACACTACATTTAAAGGCAGGGAAGCGGACATTATTAAGCACCCTATTAAGCCTAATATTGGAATTATTCTGCCATACATTCTATCTTTCTTGGGCTGTTTTATTGCCGCTAAATTTGTAATACTATAGTAGAGTAGAATAGTAAAAGTCGCAGCTCTAACAATAAATTCGAATGAACCTATAAGGGTAAGAATCAAAATTATAAGACCTGTGAAAAGTATTCCAATATGTGGAACCCGATACTTTTCGTGTATACTTTTAAAAACAGGTGGTAAGTCGTTCCTTCTACCCATAGCTAACATCACTCTGCTTATTCCTAATATTTGACTCAATAGTACGCCTAACATTGCAGTAGACGCGCCAATAGTTATAATACTACTGATTGCAGGGGTGTTCAAAGCATCTGCAACAACTTGCAAAGGAGAAGTACTGCGTGCCATACTTTCTGTCCCTATAATACCTATAGCAACTACAGAAATTACGCTGTAAAGAATTATCGCTGTTACTATGGTGATAATTATCGCTTTTGGAATCGTTTTCTTGGGGCTCACTACCTCTTCAGCAAGTGTTGCTATTCTTCCATAGCCTGTAAAGGCAAAGAACAAAAGCGCAGCGGCTTCTGCAATTCCTGAAATACCAAATGGAGCAAAGGGTTTAAAGTTTTCGAAATTCACTTCAGGGATACCACTTAACGCCAAATATATAAGAGAAAGCAAAGTTATAGTAACAATCACAAGATTTAACCCTCCCGCTTTTTTAATACCAAAATAATTGGCCATTGTCAGAAAAATAACAGCTAAAACAGAAAAAATCATTGGTGAGCCTATTGGTATCAATTGATGGAGATAATTACCAAAGCCTATGGCAACAAAACCTGCACCTGCAAGCTTACTTACTAAAAACATCCACCCTGCTGAAAATCCAAAAGTAGGATTTATCAAGATATATCCATATTCGTAAGTTCCGCCCGAATGTGGATATTTGGATGCTAATTGAGCAGAACTTAAGGCATTAAATGTGGCTATAATTCCTGCGACTAGAAGACCCACAAGAAAAGCTGGACCCGAAACTCCGGCCGCAATACCTGTTACTACAAAAATTCCCGCTCCGATTATTGCTCCTAAACCAATGCCTACTGCATCTTTTAAAGTAAGCGTCCTTAAAAGTTCTTCATCATCCAAATTTTTCATTTTTTCTTATATACCAATCCACTGAAAATTTACCACTTCCCTTAATAATCAAAAACAAACTTCCCATAAGCATTGCCCAGTCGGTTCGGCTACCGTGCATCATTACCCAAAAACCATCATTGACTAAAACTTCTGATTTTGTGGTTGCTATGGCGACCAGCATAATAATTAGCGTGCAAATGCTCGCCAATCTTGTAAATAATCCAATTAAAATCAATACACCGCAAACAATCTCAAACGCACCGACAAATGAGCCAAGAAATTCCGGTGATGGAAGACCTATTTTTTCAAAACGTCCTGCACCACGAATGGCAGGAAATAGAAATTTTTGAATTCCTTCTGAAACAAAAACAACACCGACCATTAAGCGAATGATTATGGTGGTTGCAGAATTGTTTGAACTGATAATCTTTTTGAACATAATTATTTTCAAATTGGTGATTGTCTGTAAAGCGGTTTCTTGACTTTAAAGTGAGGTACCTTTTCCATTGCGTGACAACTAATACAACTGTTGGTCAGCATTTGAAAATTTTAATTGAATACGACAGTATCTCTTTTTTCAAGTGCTTTTCCCATTTCGGGAAGTGCTACGTTTAAAAAGTGTTCTACTGATTTGGCTTTTGTGGGTCTTCATTCCAATCCGTTTTCTATGGCTTTTCGGATTTTTTCAATTTAATAATCGGCATAATCCCAATTTTCGTCTTGTCCTGCCCAATACAATTCTTGATCCCGATAGCCTTTTTCTACCATTGGCATATCAAAACCCCTGAACTGGTTTTCTATGATTTCTGATTTTTCTAGTTCGGTACCTTTTATCCAATTGACCTACGTTTTTTGTTCTTGTTTGTTATCGCAATAACAAAGTAAAAGCAAACTGATAGTAAAAATTATCCATTTCATATTTCGTATCTTCTTTGAATTTATATGGTTTTTAGCGGCTGTTAGGCACTAGTTTTCCATTTTTTCAGTTTGGTTTTCGTGTTTTCTGTAAGAGATTTTTTTGTATTAAATTGTATTAATCCTTGCTTCCCTTTTCCACGTATTTGATAAAACTTAATTGATATTCCATTATTGTGTTCCGGGTATTTGAATAGTATATAGAACGAATCAACAGTTTTATTATTTTCTCGAAAAAAATCGTTAAGTCCATTTTTCAAAAGAACATTTCTAAAATGACCTTAAAGCTGATCTGATGGGAAATTGGGCGTATTTTTTAATTTTTCTGACAGATCAGTAAGTTTATGATTATTACACTCTAATTCTCAAGCACAATTAATACTTAAGTAATTAGTTATATTCCATGGAAAAAATTGAAAAGAATAGGTATCCCGATATTTAGATCATTCCAATTAGTTCGTTCATTAAAATCAGAATCTTAATCTTAAAGGTCTCCATCCATAAAAATCATCGTCTTGTTTCCTTGCTTATTCATTTCTTCGATTGAATTAATGGATAGCCTAAGAAAGTTATAGCCGATAGTGATGAAATTTGTTCCGTTTATATTCACTTGTGCCTAACGGTTTTCGGTTACAAGAAGTTGGTGATTTCGAAGCACTAAATTGTCCGCCAGCACTGAACTTGATACGAAGTACACAGTTTCATTTAAATACAGAACCCGCTTTTTTGCCAAACGTCTGTTAGCGGTTGCCGTTCTTTCTGTCGTATGATTATGTATCATCCATTAGGATTTAAACCGCGTCCATTAATAATTTCAATCCTTCCTATTATTTCTAATACTACTCTGTAAAAGTCATACTTTTCATTCACATATATTAAAACACAGTTATTGACTTCACAAAGCTTTCTTTTTTTCTCATCACGTTCCAATTTTTTTTCAAATTGTTGGTAACGAGTCGCTAAACGCTAACCAGTTGCGTATATTTTTAATATATTTTTATTGCTAAAAATGGCTTTTAAATTCTTTAAATCGCAGTAAAACACCCATTAAATCGCTAAATTAAAATCTTCACTCCCGTAAGTCATTCCCTTTTTTGCAATGGCGAATATTTTTGTTAGAAAAAATATACGCCATTGCTTTATGTAAGCAAAAAATCCCTAACCGATTAATTCGTGCCTAACGACTAAAAATACAAGTTACCTCTTCTAGCTTCTTAGATTTAAAACTAAGAGATAAATCAATAATCCACTGAGTATCTCTTTGAGTCTCATGGATGGCTTATACTAATGCAATTTTATGAAAATATGATTTTTTTTCTGAGCCATGTGCTATTAATTCTGCGGAATAGCTGGCCTTTACCTATGGTTTGCCCCAATAACTCATCAAATCGAAGTACACAACCGTCAGCTAATTTAGAATGCGTCACTTCGGACAGAATCCAGATGACTTTACTCTTTCTCCATGTAGTCAAATCATGATGACTGGTTGTATTCCGCAACAATTGTCATGCATAACTACAATCTACTAACCCTATCAATATATAATTGAAAATCAATCTCAAATCAGCAATAATCCACTCCAATTAAGCTTTTTGGGCCTTAAGACGCCTGCCTGCCGGTTGGCAGGGAAGACCGAAACGCCCAATTATCAAGTATGTGCCAATTATACTCCTTTCACTTTAGCCTACTGATAAAGTAGCGGATAATCATATACTAAAACATTGAATTATATCTTCAAAAAAATATTAGGGTGTAATTGTATCCTACTACTGTACAGATCCCGCCTCAGTCCAAACCACCAGTTGAATAAGCCAAGACTGGGAGATCTGAAATCCCTCAGAAAAGTCCTGAAATATTTCCATCCAAATCGATGTCGATGTATTCAGATGAGGGAGTTCCAGGCAAACCTGGCATCCGTAGAATATCCCCTGCAATCGGAATAATAAACCCTGCTCCGGCGGCGATTTCCAACTCCCGAATCTTGATATCAAAATTCTCAGGTCGCCCGATTTTCTTCTCATCATCGCTCAGACTTTTCTGAGTTTTGGCAATGCAGATCGGTAAATTTCCATATCCCAATTCCTCAAATCGACTGAGTTGGGCTTTGGCAGGATTTGTTAAGAGGACATTTGTCGCTCCGTAAATGGTTCGGCAAACCTTCTCAATTTTGGTGAGAATCGAATCCGTCAATGTATAGGTTGGATTAAATTTCGCCTCAGTATTTTCTGCCGCTTCCGCCACCAAATGAGCGAGATCAATACAGCCTTCACCACCTTTGGCCCAGCCATAACTCAATGCTGCAGGTACACCGAGGTGCTTGCAGTGATTTAGCAGATGTTCCAGCTCAGCTTCGGTGTCGCTGGTGAAAGCGTTGATTGAAATGACCACTGGCAACCCAAAACTCTTCAGGCTTTCGAGGTGTCTTTCCAGATTAGCAAAGCCTTTTTCCAAAGCTGCCACATCCTCCTGAGTTAAATCCGACAAAGGCTTTCCGCCATGGTATTTGAGCGCACGGATAGTGGCCACCAATACCACTACTTTCGGAGAGATACCGGCTTCCCGACACTTGATATTGAAGAACTTCTCAGCACCGAGATCAGAGCCAAATCCAGCTTCGGTAATCACAAAATCACTCAAACTCATCCCGGTTTTAGTTGCAATGACTGAGTTGGTACCCTGAGCAATATTCGCAAAAGGTCCACCGTGAATGATGGCAGGATTATTCTCCAGCGTTTGGACAAGATTGGGCTTAATGGCCTCTTTCATCAAGGTCGCCATCGCACCTTCCGCAAGTAAATCGTGTGCAAAAACCGGCGTACCATCGAATTTATCCCCGAGGTATATCCTACCGAATCTTGCTTTCAAATCCTCCAGATTCTTACTCAAACATAGTATTGCCATCACCTCACTTGCTGCGGTAATATTAAAACCTGTTTCCCTGGACATTCCTCCGGAATTTCCTCCCAAGCCTGTAATTATATTCCGAAGGGCCCGATCATTCATATCCATCGCCCGCTTCCAGAATACTTTCCTGGGATCAATATTAAGGCTTCTTTTTTTGCTTTGTATGTTGTTGTCAATAAGTGCCGAAAGTAGGTTGTTTGCTTTTTCGATTGCATGGAAATCCCCGGTAAAATGAAGGTTGATGTCTTCCATTGGGATGACCTGACTCCAGCCTCCGCCTGTAGCACCACCCTTCATACCAAAGACCGGACCCAAGCTTGGTTCTCTCAAAACTGCGGTTGTCATTTTCCCAATCTTGTTCATCGCATCTGCCAATCCGATAGTTGTGGTTGTTTTTCCTTCCCCTGCCGGTGTTGGGGTTATGGCTGTCACCAAGACCAGACTACTTTGAGCAACCTTGGTTTCATCGATCAAATGATCGGGAAGTTTGGCTTTGTATTTACCATAATACTCGAGGTCATCTTCGGCAAT
>JBDNGV010000349.1:0-4510 GCA_041689125.1 Daejeonella sp. | reverse complement strand
GCAAACCGCCCAATTCAATAGGATTAATCCAGTCGTTGAGATCATCTATTGCGAGAAAAATGATATTAGGCTTAGTACCTGGTTTTAGAGTCTGAGCCTGTGCAAAACCTGAATTTGCCAGTATAAAAAAAGTAATACTCAAAAAAAATGTTACTTTAATTTTTTTCCCAATACTATTTACAGCGTAATTTTTCATGGTGACAAGTTATATATATTATTCAAATGCACTGTCCCCAAAAATAAAAAATATATCTCCTCTATGTTTTAAGAAAGCACTTCCAATAAACGGTCGATATCATCTTGGTTATTGTAGATGGATGGGGAAAGCCTCATTTTATTGCCAAAGCGCATGGCCACATTGATTTTGGCTGCACGGAGTTTTTTCATTGCCGCTTCAGGATCTTTGGCAAGGAAAACAATAATCGGACTTTCATTTCCTTCAGGGGTAACCATTGAATAACCAATCTTTGGCATTTCTATGGCCAGCCGGCTAGTTAATGAACGTACATGATTACGAATATTTTCAATTCCCAGAGTATGAATATATTTCATTGAAGTAATAGCGCATGATACACCTTCATAGGAAGGATAACTCACCTCATACATCGCTGGACCGGTAGTAGGTTTAAAATCAATCTCACCTAATGCCGCATCTGGAGTATCTGTCCAAGGAGCATAGTTGAACGTTACTGCACCATGGTGTTGTGTTGGAAGAACTTTGGTGTCCTGCAAATCCTTACGGACATACATAAATCCGAAACCTTTACTTCCCATCAACCATTTGAAAGTTGAACATGCTGCCAGATCGATACCCATTGCTTTTACATCTACTGGTACCGCACCCACGCCCTGAATAATGTCTACATAAAGTAAGGCTCCATTAGCATGAGCCAAATCAGCGATTGCTCTAACATCCTGAATCAAGAACCCATTCACATTAGAAACCAGTGTAATAGCCACCAATTTCGTGTTCTTATCAATCACACCTTCAAAATCCTTAACATCATAGCGCCAGTCATTATGTTTAATAATTTTTACTTCCAAGCCGTCACGTTGCTCACGAATCTTGTATCCGTAGATACTGGGTGCATAGTGAAGATCTGTAGTCACGATGTTACCGCCCTTAAGATCCATCCCATTCAATATATTGTTCTCAGCTTCTACCGTAGTTCTTGCGAAGGCAATCTCTTCAGGATCTGCATTAATCAGCTTGGCAAAACTTGCCTTACAATCGAGGCGGGTTTCCGACCAGGTTGGCCACCAAGGCTCACCCACATCATTCTTGGCCCACTCTGCATAACGATGAAGAGCTGCTGCAGTATATATATTAATTGGGTGGGTTGATGCATTATCCATATAGACTTCCTCCCTGCTACGAGGAAAATCTAATCTAATCTTACTGAAATCAGGTTTGGCTCCCTTAATATGTTCGGGCATCACATCCGGATTAACAGATGAAGCAGTAACTCCTTCAATCTTACACGAGCTTAAAGAACTAAGTCCTAGGGTACCTACGCCTACTCCGGCTAAAGACTTTAAAAAGGTTGATCTTTCCATTTTACTTTAATTTATAATGCTTAAAATTTAGTTTTTTAAAAATATTGATTCATTCGCCACAAATTTTATTTATCAGGCAATGAATAAGCAACATAAGAATCCGCCGATTTTGTTCCCATTTTTCCTCCACCGCAAGCAATTACAACAAATTGTTTTCCATTTACGCTATAAACAGACGGGGTAGCATATCCTCCGGCAGGTAAAGTAGTTTCAAATAATAATTTACCGGTAGATTTATTAAAAGCGCGAAATTTTTCATCTCTAGTGGCAGCGATAAATACAAGTCCGCCGGCTGTTACAACAGATCCTCCCCAATTTTCCGTACCAGCATGAATACCTTTAGCCTTCAATTCTGGATAATCTCCCAGCGTATTTTTCCAAAGCAATTTGCCACTTGCGAGATTAATAGCACTTAATGTACCCCATGGAGGAGTAATTCCAGGGTAACCTTCTTTTGTCAAAAACTGCTTATAACCGCCGAAGCGATACGGTGAACGATAGAAAGGATGGCTTGCCTTGGCTACTAGAGCAAAACTCTCTTTTTGCTTTGATTCAATATTTAGTAAATAGGAAGCAAGAGCAGTTTTGTCCTCTTCACTAAAATGTTTAAATGCAGGCATCATTCTCTGTCCGGATGATACGATAGCTTTGAATTTCGATTCATTATACTTTGCCTGAAGATTGACTAATGAAGGGAAATTACCTGAGCCTTTAAGATCAGCACCATGACAGCCTTTACAACTTTTATCGTATATAGCCTTCCCTGCCTGTAAATTCGTCTGAGTGGAATTTGGTAGCTTTTCAACCAAAGTATCAATCATGGTAACAACCCATGGCATTTCAGTGGCATTAATGTAAAGCACACCGGTTAATGGATCAAAAGAAGGCCCACCCCACTCCGCTCCACCTGTAAGTCCGGGTAGAACGAGTGTTCCATGCAAACTTGGAGGAATAAACATTTTACCTGATTTATGGCTTAGAAACCTTTTTTTTAAATCCTGATAAGAAGAATCCGGAATAATATTATTGAGATCAGATTCCCTAAACTCCTGTCGAATGAATGCAGGAAGAACCGAAGGGAAAGGCTGGGTTGCTGAGGTCTTTTCACCTACAAGATCCGACGACGGAACGGGCTTTTCAAGAATGGGATGTACTGGCTTCCCGGTTTCTCTTTCAAGCATATAAATAAAACCCTGTTTACTAACCTGAACTACTGCATCGATATTTTTGCCGTCTTTTTTTATTGAAACCAGAATTGGAGAAGTTGGGAAGTCATAATCCCAGAGATCATGATGAACACCCTGAAAATGCCAGATATATTTACCGGTTTCTGCATCCAAAGCTATAACACTGTTGGAAAAAAGGTTGTCTCCTTTTCTTTTTCCTCCATAGAAATCGGGAACTGCCGCTCCTGTAGAGGCAAACACCATTCCTCGTTTTTCATCTAAGCTTAGTCCGCCCCAGGCATTTGCTCCACCTACATATTTATAAGCCTGAGGATCCTCCCAGGAATCATATCCAAACTCCCCTGGTTTAGGAATAGTCCTGAATATCCACTTCATTTTGCCGGTATGTACATCATAAGCTCTGATATGACCGGGGGCAGATTCCTCTTCTTCAGACAAGCTCGTTCCGAGAATAATAAGATCCTTGTAAATTACTCCCGGAGAAGTTGCAGTAACTCTCAAATTTGACAAATCCCGATCTAATTCAAGGCCATCATGGAGTGGAATGCGACCATTATTCCCAAATTCGGGGACCGGTTTACCTGTGGCACTGTTTATACAAAATAAGGAAGATCCTACGGTATAATAAATCAGATGTTCTTTGTTCTTAGCTTTGTATAGCGCGATCCCACGGCATGCGTTCATACCATAGCTTTGTTTGCCTTGAATATCAAGCATCATTGAATCTAAGGGATTAAATACCCATTTTTCCTTTCCATTCAAGGCATCGGCAGCAAATAACTTCAATTGAGGGCTAACGGCATAAAGAACTCCATCGACAATTAGCGGATTCGCCTGAATCTGACTGCCTGATTCCGCATCTTTTGTATGATAAATCCATGCCAGCTGTAAGTTTTTAACATTAGAAGTATCTATTAAATCAAGAGCTGAATACTGTATCCGCTCTTTACTTCCACCATAAACGCTCCATTCATTTTTTAGATCAGCATTGTCGCAAGAAACACAAAAAACATAAAGACCGATTGATAGGAACGAGATGAATTTTTTCAGATTCATCATTTTGATTTTGGGCATACAATAATCCATTATTTGAAGAATAAAAATTCATTAAATTCTGATCAACAACTAATGATATTTTACGAAATCATAAACTTAATTTCTAAAAAACACTGTTTATCAGGATATTTAAAATTAAATGATCGATTCAAATTAAAATATTCAATTTATTTAAGGGCAACATCCCATACTTTAGACATTCGTGATGTACCAGCAGAACCATTCACCAATAATGTAACCACATAATACCCAGGTTTAGAGTAAAAATGAACCGGATGTTGCTTATCGGATGTATTTCCATCACCAAAGTCCCATTTCCATGATGAAATTTCTCCTAGGGATTTATCAGTAAATGAAACCATACGGCGGTTCATATCCGTTACAACAAATGTCCATTGTGCATCTATTGGTTTAAGATAGCGTTTCTCTAATGGCATAAGGCGAAAAGGGAGCAAATAGGATGCATTACCATACATCTCACGTACCTTACTAAGATTCCAAAAGCCATTATATTTGGGGTTCTTAACATCATCATAATCAAGAACTGCCCAACTAAGGCCAATTTCTTTATTCTCTGTTAAAACTGATTCAACCGCTCTTGATATTCCTTCTGGACCAGCATAATCGAATGGAGTAATCCAGAATTCCAGAGTTAAACGCCCTGGTTCACCCGGATTAAAATTATAGTTATATGCAGCATTGGCATAAGG
>JBDNGV010000348.1:0-10992 GCA_041689125.1 Daejeonella sp. | reverse complement strand
TCTGTTTGTAATTGAAACTTAGGAATTTGTTAACCTATTCAATTGTAACAGATTATAAATTGTACTTTTACTTTAAATTAATAATAATTATACTGAAAATCAGCTATTTAACTAAGTTTTATAAAAAATTTCAAATAAAAATAACACACATAAATAGGGAGGGCTTTTATTTAATTACTGTCATCCGATTAAATTCAAAAGCCTGTAAAAATGCCTTAATTGCTCAAATTAAGAGGCATTTTCCTGAATTTGAAAAATACCCCCCCTGCTTCAGATTGAACAAATCAAATTGTACTATTTCTAGACCTCTGTCCAAACCTGATAATCTGCCCGACCTGAGCAGCTTTATTAAAGAGACGTAAGAGCACATATTGATTGCGGCTATATTTACAAATTGTTCAGCCTCCTTGCACAGCCGATGAATCACAGTAAACAACAAATTAGCAATAAATGATATCCATACTTTGGTTTTGATTCCTTCTGAGCTGTCCGAGTAAAAATACCTTAACTCAAAGTTTTGCTTTAGACGCTTAAACAGTAGCTCAATGTTCCATCTGTACTTATAGAGTAGGATGATTTTGGTGTCCCGATGGTCAAACATATTGGATACAAACTTAAATACTTGTCCGCTTACAGGGTCCTTATAAACGATCAACCGTGCCTTTAAAGGGGCATTTGATGGATCTAAGAGTATGATCTGATCAGAAATCACTCCGCCGTCAGCGTATTCACTGATGTGGTTTGGCTGTCCGGACAAAACCTGATAATCTGCATTATCATTGAGCTGGGTTATAAAGTATACACCATTTCCCGACCATTCCTGCCAAGTTTGATACTTTACATATCCTTTGTCAAAGACATAAATGGTTCCTTTCTCCACCGGCAGCTGTCCGAGAAAAGATTTGTCATTACATGCGGCTTCTGAAATATGTATCAAGTCGGGGACAAAACCACCCAAAGGCAGTTTTGCATGAATCTTAAGTCCTCCCTTCTTTTTACCGGTAAGTGGATTACGTCCAGCCCCTCTGAAAACGTCCACAAATAATGAGATCGTCGATGAATCAAAAATCACAACCTTACTTGTATCTACTTCATCGGTCAGAAAGCTACATTCCACAGGGTTCAGCACGTCTTTGTAATGTTGGTAGAGCTGCCGGTAAATCGAAGCAAATACATCACTGTCTCGGTTCATATTGGCGTCACTAAGCGTACTGACTGCGGGGAGCTTATTGATCCCAAGATAGGTCAGGCGGTCTTCCAGGAAAAGTAAGTTCTTGCAGAGACTGTTTAGGGAATAACATTTAGTGACCACTCCGTAGAGCATAAACACTAATTGTTTCCAGGTAGTCATCGTTTTATAGTATCGATCACTCTGATGATCAGACACACAATCGCCCACAATTTGACGTGGAAGAAAAGAAAGTAACTGACAAATTACGGGCTGACCGGTAAGATTTGTATTTTTAGCCATGATGTTATAGAGTGTGGTAACTTCAAACATCATAAAATTTAGCGAGGCTACAAAGCCTCGCTTTATTGATTTTGTACTATTCCAAGAAATAATAAATCAAGAGGTTTTTTTACTCGGATGACAGTAATTTAAAATTACCATTTAACTAGGCCACTTTTATTCATCCAACCAAAGAGTGGCTGCATCCATTCGTCAGCAGGTGAACTCAACACAAATCCATGATTTCCCTTTGGGTAAAGGTGTTTTCTGAAGGAACTTTATTTCGAATTAATTCTTGAATTTTTATTTCAATCAGGAACAATAGTCTTTAAAGCTTCATTGTCCTTAATGTAAATATTCAAAACTATAAATGCAATAACCTCAAAAATATTCTCCGATAAGCTTAACCTTACTAAAGCTTAATCTTCGATACTATCAATATATGGGCGTAAAGCCTCGCCCCAGATTTGATATCCAGTATCATTTGGATGGCAGAAATCAAGGATAATCTTTTTGGTAAGTATGCCATCTGAGTTCAGCATTTTAGAAGCAAGGTCTAGCAATATTATCTTATTCTCAGCTGCAAATTGCTTCAATAATTGGTTGGTTTCATTTATTAATATCCTGCTTGAATTATCAGGCCTTTCTTCACGGGGCATTATTTGCATTAATACAATTTCCAGATCTAGTGAATCTTTTACATCAAGCACGTCGTTATGACGTACCAACCAATCGTAGCTGTCATCTTCAAGTTTTGGAACCGGAATTATTGCTGTATTTAAAGGTTTTTCAACCGTTTGGGCTGCTTGCTTATTTTGTTGCTTACAGCCGATAATACAAATGGAAAAGATGGCAAAAAAAAAGAGCTTTGTTATTGATTTCATTTCTCATTTATGTTAGAATAGTATTGTCATGCAAGCAATAAAAATAGCTGGACAATGACTTCTTACCAAGTCATTTTGGACATAACTCCTTGAAATTATTTAGCATTTATTAAAAAAAATGCGCATAACGCAAAGGTATCAAGCGTTACTAAAGGCCTCGAAATCAACATCCCTTAAGGGGTATAAGAGGATACCCTTAGTTATGTTACCTTGATAATTGCACCGGCTTTATGCCTAAGTTAGGGAATTATGCGGTGGTTTGTTTAAAATTCTTTAAGGAAACAAATTACCAAAAACCTGCTGTTTCCGTTTTTATACCTTCCTTAATGGGGTCTGGATTTAAGCATTGGGAGGAAAGATTTTCACATAACAAAAGTTTGATTTGGTCGCTTCCCCTTGTTTAAGTAAAGTCCAGCAATAATGGTCATAATTCCAGTTTTAGCAAGACTGCTTTCGATATTGCTTGCGTCTTGGTCAGTGAGGTTAGCATAATAGTCCAAAAAGTATATCCTTAAAACTTCTGTTAAAATAATGTATCCAAGAAATCCGATAAAAACAACAGGGAATTTCTTTTTCCTTTGGAAGAATTTAATTAGGCTCAAAATAAGAATTCCAAGCCCTATTGTCATAGAAATAATCAGGTAAGCATAAATGTTGATTCTGATTTTCAGTAAATCATCTGTCGTATGAAAAAACATTTGCCAATCATCAGCTAAAAATTCATTTATAGTTGTTAAAATACTAATAAAAAGTTGAAGGCCACTGCCAATCATGACGACCATGACGACCCAAAGCCATCCACCAATTGGTTTTCCCTCCATTTTTGGAGTTAAGGTTTGATCAATTTCTTGCATTCTATGTACTTGTATTGGAATTCTCTAATGTAAAGGTATCGATGTTTTTTGATGACAGCCAACATGCATGTTTTAGCTTTCACTCGACTTTATTAATTTTTTTATAATTTATTCAATTAACCTCCTAAGTTAGGAAATTAAACTATCATTTGTTTTAGTCTTGATTCTAGGATATTAGGAAAAAAAAGCTTGGTTTTAATTTCCTAACCTTGGGCTTACACCATTGCTTGTAAACTCTTCTTCCTTATAAACCTGAGTTCGATTATAGAATAATACGAATTGTGGGTGCTAATCCTTTCCGAAGCAAATGGGTAATTGCCTGATAACGCAAACTATCTAAGAATCAACCTAAATCTCATTTTCAGCGTCTCCTTCCGCCGCAGCAGAGGGATTTACCTGATCTGCTTTTTCTGTGTCTATGTAAAGGGGGAGTCTTGACCTTCAGAGCCGGAACATTCAATATATTATATTCATGCTTGTCAGTTTTTGGTCTTCCCCCCCCACTTCCTTGTCAGTAAATATAGGTAAATAAGGGCATGAGGGGACTTCTGAAGTGGCCTCAAATGCTCAAAAAACTGTAAAAAGGGTAAGCACTACAACAGGTTTTAGGCTTTCGTGCACTATTTTAATTTGCTTATGTCTTTTCTATTAATGTGTAAATAGGTTAAATAAACAGTATTATCCTTTATTTGATAAAAAATTGTTGTCTGTCTACTTAAAACTGCTTTTCTGAGTCCACGTTTGAAAGAAGAAGCAGGAAACATGAGTGGGTTTTAAATAATTAAATCAAGTTGATGGCTCAATTAAAGCTTAAAAACACAAACTTTTTTATTAGCCCATTTAAAATCAATATCCTCCAGAATATCCTCTAAGTTTCTTAGGGGCTTCAACTGACCATCGTAATTTATAATCCATATTTACCTTTTACCTCGTCATGCGAAATAGTCCGGCCATTCTGAATATCACTAAGTCCTCTCTCAACACAGGATTTTTCCGATGCCGATAAATCATCCTGCCAATCATTGTTTTCAGATTTTGCATCCTTTACAATTTTTAAATATTCCATGGTCTCCTTGTCCTCTAGCTTCGTTAGCCATTCTATAAGTCCTAATTTTAGTGCCTCGTGTCTCATGCTATTTTTTTGTCTAAGATACAAAATTTGATATTTTTTCTAAAGTACCATATATAATTTCTCTAAATAATCAAACACATCCGTTTTACCAATTGGAAATAAAAATTCACGACATGCTTCCCAATACATATGAAGAAAGAAAATAGGGTGAAAACTGCCTTGTTCCCATCAAATCCTGATTAAAGGTTTAAAATTAGGAATAGGAAAACTATAACGCTTAAAAAAGTATGATTTTGGAGGCATTGTTGCTAAAAACAGGCAACAATACATCCAAAATCAAGGGTTAATTTTTACTATATAGACGGGTTGTCACACGTGTTTATTATTGTTGAAGGCCTTTAGGCATTTTTGGAATAGAAAATTACTGACAATATATGAGATGCAATTATCGGTAATCGTAGGCTTCTTTGATAGCACCTTATATTAGGCTTTACCGGCATTCAAAGGTTATGGTTTTTGGATTAGGGTGGAAGGCGTTAAGAAAAGGAGTTAGCTCCGGCCAGGAGATCCACTCCTTTTTAGCCTGGAATCCTGATTCAAAAATCAAATGATGGCAGCGTAAAATAGCTTTATTCTTTAAACCATACCCCATCATTTGAAATAAGATTTGACAGCCTTGACTTTTTTGGTTCGTTTTTGTGTCATAGCCTGCCCTGAATTGCATATCACTCAGGGCCAAAAATGAACAGAGGGAATAGGGTGAAAACTGCCAATTCTTAAGAAATTAACTCCTCAACGCAATGCCAAAGCTTTTGCCAATTAGGCTTAAACCAAAAAACCCACAAATGGATCATTTGTGGGTTTTTATTCAACTTTAAATCAAAGTCTTCAACTTGATAAATTCAGCGTATCCTTAATAATTAGGGTTTTGCGTGATGTTATCATTGATTTCCATTTCAGCTTGAGGGATGGGCCATAAATAATCCCGCTCAGGTCTAAATGTTCTGGTGAGACCACTGGTAATGGTTTCCCATTCTCCACTTGTTTCATTGAGGTATAAAAGACCTTCAATAGTCCCTATTTTGTCCCCCCCGATTTGCCATCTGTTCATATCAAATAACCTTAAGCCTTCAAAAGCTAACTCAACCGCTCTTTCATCCCGGATGATCGCTCTAAATTCTGCTTGTGATTTACCTGTAGTAATAGGAGGCATTTCTACGGTTGGCCTTTGCCTAACCATGTTGATAGCATCATAAACAGAATCATCTATTTCATTTAATTCTATTTTCGATTCTGCATACATCAAAAGTATATCTGCATAACGGATCAGAATCATATTGATAGAACCTGTATTGGGATTGGCACCATCAGCATCAAAATCTACCCACTTCTTTAGGTTATATCCAAGTACTGTGGAAAATTCTGTAGACCTTACCCTGTCTGGAGTAGGACTATCCGGCAAGGAATTAAACGTACTCGTTCCAATAGCTTGTCCGGTATCGTAAACCGTATATGACCAGCGGGGATCAATATTTTCAAAAGGATTATTGGGGCTTTCGGACCCTTTATATCCATACTTTAAAAACATATTATGAATAGGTTCTACTACCGATCCTCCTCCAATAGAAGCTGCAGAATATGAAAAGGCATTGTAAGTATCTCCACCCACAGTATACTGTCTATCAAAGATCACTTCCGAAGAATTTTGACCTTCATATTGAAACAACCCTTCATAATTGGGATACAATTCATAGATTCCTAAATCCATTACGGCTTGGGAAGCGTCCCTGGCAACCGCATACCTTTCATTTCTGTAGGCTACTCTGGCTTTTAAAGCTATGGCTGCTCCAAGTGTCGCTCTACCTACCTCCTGAGAATAGCTCAAAGGAAGTTGATTACCCTGAATGATTTGATCAAGTTCAGCGATAACAAAATCAACAACTTGTGACTTCCCTGTTCTGCCAATTTGATCGGTAACTCCAAGCGGTTCTAGTATCAAGGGTACATCCCCCCAAAGACTACTCAATTGGGTATAAAAGAAAGCACGCAAAAACCTGGCTTCTGCCTTGAACCTGGCCAATAATTCCTGGTCTCCCTGCTCAATTCTGTCAATATTTGCCAGCACATTGTTTGCTCGCTGAATCCCCCTATAATACCTGTCCCACTGTGAACCTATCGCTGCGTTGACTGGATCAAAAGATCCCATACTTACATCATGCAGGGAACCAGGTCCGGAAGGAGCACGAAAACCAATGTCAGTTACACCATCCAGTTGCTTGACCATTAGCTGCCCATCTAACTGGGTGTAGATGCCGTTTACTGCAAGCCTCGCATCTTTTTCCTGCTGCCAGTAAATAAGTTCTGATACCTCTCCAGGAGGGATCAAATCAAGTCCCTGGTCACAGCCGTACATACCAAAAGCCAAATAACACAGGCTTATATATTTTATTTTATTTTTTATAAAGTTCATCTCTTTTCTCTTTTTAGATTAAAACCTAACATTTATACCACCACTGAAAAGTCTGCTATGCGGGAAAAACTGACTTCTTCCCCTGGGGGTCTCAGGATCGAACAATTCTGTTTCGGTAAAAGTCAGCATGTTTTCACCGGATACAAAAACCCTGAGACTAGCTACGAGATTTTGAGGAATGGTATACCCAAGTTGAAAGTTTTTCAACCGCAGGTAGCTGGTGTTTTGCAACCAAAAATCTGACTCCATTAAATTGGCGGAATTCCCAGATCTCACCATTGGCCATGAGCCATTCGGATTTCTTTCCGGGTGAAAAGCTTCTCTGGCCATGGTCACAGGAATAAAATTCGTGTAATTAGGGCCTTCCATCAATGCACCATCCAGCGAATGCTGTTGGCGAAGTACTCCCTGCCAGAACATAGAGAAATCAAACCCTTTGTAAGAGGCTTGGAAGCGAACCCCAAACTCGTATCTGGGATCTTCATTTCCCATGATATACTGATCTCCTGCTGGATAGAGGGATTGAGAAATAACCCCATCACCATTTAAATCCTCGTAAATTATATCTCCTTGTGTAACAGTAGGAAAAATCTTGGCAGGATAGTTATCTAAATCCTGCTGATTGCGGTAAATACCTGGGGACTTAAGACCCCTTAGCGAATTGATAGATTCGCCCTCTGTCCAAACGGTGAATTTGTCAGGGAAAAATGGACCTGTTCCTTTCAGGTCCTCAATTCTGTTCACCACATCAGAGAAGTTTATACCTACTGAATATTGGAACCCATTTTCCGAAGCTGGCCTTCCGTTATAGTTTATAGCCAATTCCCAACCTTCATTGGAGACAGCTGCAGCATTTTGAACCGGAGCATTGTACCCAATAGTTCTTGGGATTGGTAATTCAATCAGAATGTTATCTGTGTACTTGTAAAAATACTCAGCAATGACTTCAATCCTGTCATCTAAAAACCCCATATCCAGACCAATATTAGTCATTGTGGTGGTTTCCCATGTTATGTCCGGATTCCCTGCACGGGTGATAGCAGTTCCGGGAACGAGGTTGTTGTTAAACTGGTAACCATTGTTAAGATTATAAGTATTAAGGTACCTGAAAAGCCCTATTTGCTGGTTGCCCAATTGGCCCCATGATCCCCTTAACCTCAGGTTGCTGAACAAATCCTCATCTTCCAGAAAACCTTCTTCAGAAATCCTCCAACCTGCGGAGAAAGATGGAAATACTCCCCATCGATTGCCTTCCCCAAACCTGGAAGATCCGTCATACCTTACGTTAGCCTGGAACATGTACCTGTCATCGAAATTATAATTGGCCCTACCGAAAAAAGACCGCAATCTCCATTCTTCGGAAAATCCCCCGGTTCTTTGGTTTTGGATGTCACCGGCATTAATGTCCCTGAGGTCATTACTGAAAAAATTATCTCTGGACGCAGAAATTTCCTTGACACGATTGTATATTTCTTCATACCCGACTGTTCCCTGTATACTGTGCTTGCCAAACGATTGGTCATAGTTAAGATACAACCTTTGGCTTAGTTCTCGCTGGTTGACCTGAGTTTCTTCTAACCTTGAGGTAGCGAACCAGCCGCCAACATTTACCAAATCGCCGGTTACATAATTTCTCATCCCTGCCAGGCTATTTTGAAACACAAAACCATCAGTAGCTTCGGTATTAAGTGTTACGTTTCCTTCTAGTGATAGTGCATCATTGATGTCATAGGCAAATCCCAACTGACCAAATACATCATCGCTTACCCTGCTTGTCTCTCCCTCTTGTGCCATTGCACGGGCATTCCATTGGCCGGACACCAGGTCATAGGTTCCATCAGGGTACTCCATTACAATATTTCTGTTGATGTGCAGCAATGCCTGGGTGATCCGCTGCCCGGTAAATCCAGGACCACTAAAGCCACGGTTTCTGTACATCAGATTGGTTTTTATGGTCAACTTATCAGTCGCGTACAAATCTGAATTGATACGCATGGTCACCTGCTTGTTGTTGAAGTTTTGAAGAACTCCATCTGTATCCGTGTAGTTGATAGAAGCAAAGATTCTCCCTGACTCACCGCCACTGGAAAGAGAAAGCGAATGTCTCTGCTGAAAGGCATCTCGATTAAAAATACCACCCTCATAATCTGCAAATGGATATTGCAAAGGGTTTGTTCCTGCAGCTACATTCTCAATATATGTTTCACTGTAGGTTGGACTTGCTCCCACATTGGCCTGGGCCTCATTTTCCAACCTCATCCAGGAAACCGGATCTGTTGGTTCGGGAAAGAAATTAGGGTTTTGCGCTCCGAAAAAATTATTATAGCTAATCGCAACACCACTTTCCACACCTCTTTTGGTCGTCACCAGAATGACACCGTTTGCTGCCCTGGATCCGTATATGGCAGAAGAAGCCGCATCTTTTAGAACTGTAATGGATTCAATATTACTTGGCTCCACGGTACTAAGGGATTGCTCCACACCATCTACAAGAATCAATGGGTTAGAATTGTTTAAAGTTCCAACACCCCTAATTCTAATACTGGTGCTTTCGGATCCAGGCGCCCCACCGTTATTTTGAATGCTAAGCCCTGGAGTGGTGCCTTGAAGGGCTGATGCAACGTTTACCACCGGTCTTCTGGCAAGATCCTCTCCGTTAACAGTACTTACTGCTCCTGTTACATTGGCTCTCTTTTGGGTACCGAATCCTACCACCACGACCTCATCAAGTGAGGAAGTAGACTCTGACAAAGATACATTGATAATAGAACGATCACCAATTTTTATACGCTGGCTCTCAAATCCTATAAAGGAAAATACCAATTCAGATGCTTCCGGAACGGTCAATGAATATTTTCCATCCAAGTCTGTAGCGGTACCTACGGTAGTTCCCGGCAAAGAAACAGTAGCCCCAGGAATCGGTTCACCATTTTTATCTGAAACGGTACCTGTTACCGTAACATCTGCCATCATCACCAGATTCGGGAAATTGAGTTCAGATGATTTAATCGAGGCGGGTACTTCACCATAAAAGGCATCTGCATGCGCTTTATGGATATTGGGGTAAAATAGCTGAATAGCCATTAGGAATATCACTATTTTGATTGACAAATACCCCGTGAGTAGTCGTTTTTTCATAACTTTGTAGGCTTTAGTGTTTTTTTATGAATTGCATTAAATTAGATCAAATGGATGAAAATGAGAAACTTACCCATTTGTTTATCGTTTTTGTGAAGGCCTTCTATTTATAGATGGCTTTTTCATTATTTGTTTTGTTTCTTTACATAAGGATTAAACATTTTTTTAGTTATTAGATTGAAAACTTCCCATTTAACCTGTCAGGGAATTTACAATGAATTGGTTTTTGGGTCAATTGGGATTAGAAATCAATAGAATGGTTCTCTAAACTACGTTTACCTATTCTGTTTAATCTTTAGTCTAAAAAGATAAATTCATACCTAAATTATTTAATTTACCCTGTTTAAAGCAAAATTTTAGTCTTTTAGAAGAAATAATAAAACAATTAAATCATCTAGTGCAATTAGTGTCAATATTGTGTCATTTACACCAATAAGTACAAATCTTTATCAAATTAGATAAAAATAATTTTATAAGCAAAGACACGGAATAAATCGTTAAATAAATCTAGACTTTTAAGAAAATAGAAGATTTCTGGTGGGTTTACTGCTGTAAGTTTGGTATAATAATACTTAAATATTTAAAAAAATAAAAGAAAATCACCAGTGAAAAATATATTTTAAATAAGAATTTAATCAGGTGATCCCAGTATTGTATTGTCATCTTGATTTAAGTTGAGGGATTTGCCGAACCTTTTTTTTATCTAGAAGAACCTGAACAAAAAAAACTAAAGTTCTATTCAATAGGTAATGGGCGCCATTTATTCCGTGGAAAAAACTTCTCCTATTGGCATGATTTCGAATTTATGAATTGATTTTTAGTACAACGCCTAATTTGCCTTGTCGATTTCTTTCTTATGTACTTTGCCAGTTTGCTTTACAATACCAGGAGTAGCAAAAGGGATGGAATCAGTTTTAATTCGGGATCTAACGCTTAAAATCCGGAAGTAAGACTAAAGCATACCACAAAGTCTTATTGAGTGGTGCTTTTTTATAAAACGCTATGGCTTTTCCATCTGCTGTTAACATTTGCATGTGGAAGTCTTTGTATTTTTCTTGAAGTTTAGCTACAATCCTTTTTCCTATCCCTTTTCCTTGATAATCAGGATGAACCAATAAATGAGG
>JBDNGV010000347.1:0-4449 GCA_041689125.1 Daejeonella sp. | reverse complement strand
GCATAATTAAGTTGTGATCTGATCGCCAGAGCTTTAAAATACAAATTTATGTTTGCTGTGTCGAGTCCGGCCAGAGGCAATAATTTTTCTTTAGCAAATCTGATCTTATTCTCCCCCGGGAAAGCCAGATCAACACCATAATTGGCGCTCCCTTCGGCGATGAAAGATTGCGGACTGAATAAAGGGTATAATGAAATCTCCACCCATCCTTTGTCGCGATATAGATTTTTTTCCAGAAGCATATTATAGACATGATGCCCCGGATAACTTTCATGGCTGCCCACATCAATGGCACGTTCTAAAAAGATCTGAGTATCGGTATTGATTTGTATAAGACTCATGTACTGACCTTTATACCAGTTATAACCACTCCAGGGTTTATTATTTACATATTCAATACTGAAGGATTCACCAGGCGGCAGCTCATAATGTTCGTTAGTTTTATTTCTCGCCTCATTAATTGTGGTTCGGAAAATGGTATCCAGTTTATCTTTGGGGATGATGAATTGATTTGCTAACTTCTGGAATCTATATTGTACATCCCCTTTTCCGGGCAATATTTTATCAAGAGAATCTAAAAGAGATGCATAGTGACTCTCAGGATAAACCGGTGCAGAAATACCAAAAAGATCTTTGGATTCTTCATCGAAGCTTTTGAATTCACCTGAAAATATACGGATCCGACGGTCAAAAGCAATCAATTGCTGAGACATCCAGCCGGCTCTTATTTTGCCCGTATCGCTGAGGTTTGAAGAAATCTCACTGAGTTTGTTTTTAAGCTCTAAAACAGAATTTAAAAGGCTATCCTTTGGAAATACTGTCAGATTTTCCGTGTTTGGCTTTAATGAATCAGGGCCATAATATGCATCTACAAAATCAGGGTCGTATAGTCCGATGTTTAATCCTAGCTTCACATATTGCTCCGCCAGAGCGTTTAAAGCTCTATCTTTAATATCGATTTTTCTTGAGCAGGAGATCATTAAGATCATGGGGATAATGATCAAGAGATTTGTGAGTTTGAACATGAACTTGAATTTTCTAAGCTTTTAAAAATGCAAAATAGCAAATTCATTAGTCATGGTGACCGGTTAAAATTATGTCTTAAATAATCAACAGATTTCTCTTCGCGTTAGGACTATTTCTAAGTACAACAATCTTTGTCGCTCATCGAAATGACGGGGTAGATTGCGTCATTACAATTAAAAATAATATTGAGGAAATAGTGATAAATTAGTATCAAAAAGCCTCCCCTAAACTAAGGTAGAAACCGCTTTGCCTTTTTTCGCCAGGATTTTGTTCTCCTAAGGCATAATCCATTCGTACACTGAGACCTTTTTCGATGTCAAAGAAGTATCGGAATCCTCCGCCTATGCTGGGTTTTAATTGAATTAATTTCAGATTGCCATCCGAATAAACGTTGCCTGCAGCGGCAAAAGCAGCTATTCCGAAACGTGGGTTAAGTCTTAGCCTGATCTCACTTTGCAGGGCTAGTAAATTTTGATCACGAAATCGTCCGGCATAATAAGCACGCATCATTTCATCACTTCCAAGCTGTGGCAGCAGATAGAAAGGGGTATTGATCCCACTAATTGTTTGATAATCAGCATTTAAACCTAATGTTATTTTTTTGCTCAGAGGTTGAAAGTTGCGTAAATCAAGTTTTATTAAGCTTCCGCTGAAATGATCTCCGCCAAAGAAATCAGGAGCGTAGGAATAGTTGAGTTTTAGGAATAATCCTTTTGTGGTATAAGTATTTGTATTTCGGTTATCGAAGATTTGAGTAATTCCTAGAAAAAATACACGCCCGCCATCTTTATCTCTGATATTTGGATCGCTACTATAAATACCTCCAATAATTTTATCCTCAAACCGTTGGGATTCATAGCTAAGGCTTAGTCCGGTATAGCTTATTTTTCCTAGCCTTTTCTCTATTCCCGCATTGAGCCTGAATAGTTTTTGCGTGATTGGGTCTTCATTCAGTTCCAGAGTAGAATTTCCTATCCCATAGAAATTGAACGGAAAGTTTCTATATCGAATTTCAGAAGTCACATGATATTTGTTTCCGGGGGTCCAGATGTCAGATTTTAATACAAAATTGCTTTGCTTCTTAGTAGTAAAAGTTACGATACCTGTAATTCTGGAGGTTCGGATTAGGGAGTCCTTTCGATCAGTATAAAATGAATAAAGACTTGCTACTCCTATTTCTGCCCCCGTCTCCTGAGCATACCCAATTGCCGGAAGGGGGAGGAAACTGCTTCCACGTGTTGTATCAGCTTCATTTGAGAGCATTTTCTTAATCAACTTCATTTGGCTGAAGCCATTTCCGGAAATCAATATTAAAAAGCTGAGTGCAATAAGTTTTTTTAGCAGTTCTTTATTCATAAAGTCCGCTAAGTTAATTATAGTTTGAATAGGTTCGGCTCCCATGTAAAAATGCCCGCCATTTTAGTGACAGGCATTTTTTAACCTTATTATTTTTTCTCGCGGATTGCTTTAAACTCAGAACCCTCTTTCCACTGCACCATCTTTTCTTCAAAAGCTAATCGTTTACCTACTTGAAAAAACAGTTTCAAATCATCTAAGCCACCCTCAAATGTCCAAGTTGCGGAATCAAATTCATCTGATGGACGATGATAATGTTTGGCATTGTATTCTGCTTCTCTTTTTTCACCATATCCTGCCTCTTTACCAATCACATCTATACCATTTGAAGTATAAAGTGCAGGAACACCAACTTTTGCAAAATTAAAATGATCAGAACGATAATAGTAACCTGCCTCAGGATGATTTTCAAAGGCGATTACTCGCCCTGCTTTTTCAGCAGCTTCTTTAAGATATTCTTCGAGCTCCGATTGTCCTTTACCAACAATTATGATGTCTTTTGTTTTTTCAAAAGGATTTAATCCATCAATGTTAATATTTGCAACGGTTTTTGATGTGGGATAAATTGGGTTCTGAGCATAATATGCTGATCCCCAAAGGCCCTGTTCTTCGGCAGTAACTGCAAGTAAAATAATGGTTCTTTCAGGCTGGACTTTCAGACTTTTAAATGCCCGGGTAAGTTCAATCAGACCAGCGGTGCCACTTGCATTGTCAAATGCCCCATTATAAATTGAGTCGGCAGTTTCATTAGGCTTACCAATTCCAAGGTGATCCCAGTGTGCAGTGTAAATTATCACCTCATCCGGGCGCTTGGTTCCTGTTATTTTGCCGATAACATTATATGATTTGTTAAATATCGTCTTCACGGCCACGCTGGCACTTAATTTCAAATCCAAAGGAACCGGCTTAAATCCTCTTTTATCTGCCTGCGCAAAGAAGTTTGAGGAATCCTGGCCTGCAGCAGCAACTAATTTTTTAGCAGCCGGCAAGGAAAGCCATCCATTTATATCCGTATAAGTGTTGCTTTTCCCACGGTCGTCTAGTCTGAGTTTGGATGCGTTCCAGTTATTCTGAATTACTGTAAATGGGTAACTTGCTCCCTCCGTGGTATGCACGATAAGACAACCTCTTGCCCCCTGACGTGCAGCTTCTTCGAACTTATAGGTCCAACGCCCGTAATAAGTCATGGTTTTACCTTTAAATAAACTTGAATCTCCGGCTCCAAATCCCGGATCATTGACCATAACCATTACAATCTTTCCTTTTACATCAAGGCCGGCATAATCATTCCAGTTATACTCGGGTGCAACAACTCCATAACCGGCAAAGACCACCTCATTATTATCAAAGCTAACTTTATCCGTGATTTTGTCAGTCCAGATTACATAGTCCTCAAAGCCTTTCAGCTTGAAACTGCCTTTTGATGTTGTTGCCTGCATATCCGGAGCTGCTGTCGTCTGAATATTGACCATTGGCACTTCCTGAAGATAGCTTTCGCCATTTCCCGGTTCTAATCCTGCAGCTTTAAATTGTTTTTGGAGGAAGGCTATGGTTTTACTCTCACCAAGGGTAAAAGGTTTACGACCCTGAAGGGAATCGTGAGAAAGTTCTGCTACATGCAGTTTTAAACTATCTGCATTAAAGGCAGCGAGTCCATCTTCATCCGAGATTTTTGGCTTATTCTGGTTGCAGGCAGCAAGGCAGATCAAAGCAGAAAATGCTAAGAATTTAATTTTTGAGTTCATATATAGTTAGTTTTTGCTAAAATACTGATAAATTATATAGGCTATTTTAAAAAATTTGGATATTACCTGATGAAATGGGGTGCCTACACAATCTGCTTTTATATTGGAAGAACCTTCGAAACGCCAAATGGGTCTAAATTAAATTAATCTATAATTAATCTAAAATCTTAGATTAGGACAAATGCTAGGGATAAGTATTTTAATAGAGGATTACAGAAGTACTGAAAGACCTGGGGTTTTGGTTGGCTTGAAGTGGTTTATTATGCTTATATGTAAGTTATGCCTCAGCTCAAAAGACGACACGACAACATAAATACGAACT
>JBDNGV010000346.1:0-1619 GCA_041689125.1 Daejeonella sp. | reverse complement strand
TACAGGGGCTGCCGGTTCAATTGGTTCTGAAATTGTGAGGCAGATTGCTCAATTTAAACCTCAGATGATCATCCTGAATGATCAGAGTGAAACCCCATTGCATGAACTTCATCTCGAGCTTCAAGAAAATAATTTGGAAAATAATTTCCATACTTTCATTGGAGATGTAAGGGACAATTGCAGGATGGAATTGCTATTCCAGACCTTCAAACCACATTATGTATATCATGCAGCGGCATATAAACATGTGCCTTTGATGGAACATAATCCCGGGGAGGCTGTCCGCACTAATGTGATGGGAACTAAGGTGGTTGCTGATCTTTCTGTTAAATACGGGGTTCATAAATTCGTAATGATCTCAACAGATAAAGCGGTTAACCCAACTAATGTGATGGGAGCTTCCAAGCGGATTGCTGAGATTTATGTACAATCATTATTTAATTCTTTTAAATATCAGGAACCTACTATTTATACCAATGGTCTGAGCCATCTCAATGAAGATCGATCTAATGTAAAAACACTCTTTATAACCACCCGTTTTGGGAATGTTCTTGGATCGAACGGCTCTGTGATTCCGCGTTTTAAAACTCAGATTCAGAAGGGTGGTCCCATTACTGTAACCCATCCTGATATTACCCGTTATTTTATGACCATACCTGAAGCCTGCCGCTTGGTATTGGAAGCCGGCTCTATGGGTGAGGGAGGCGAGATCTTCATCTTTGATATGGGTAAGTCTGTTAAAATTGTGGAATTGGCCAAAAAAATGATTCGACTATCAGGCCTAGTACCACATCAGGATATTGCCATCGAATTTTCAGGTTTAAGACCCGGGGAGAAGCTTTATGAGGAATTACTGAATGATATGGAGAATACCAGGCCTACCCATCATGAAAAAATCATGGTCGCACAGGTCAGGGAATATAATTTTCAAACTATTAGTAGACACATAAAAGAACTTATTACTTTAAGCTGTGAATATAAAGATCGGCAGGTGGTGATTAAGATGAAAGAGATCGTGCCTGAATTTAAAAGTAATAATTCGATATATGAAGAGTTAGACATTGCTGTAGAAATTCCAGAAAAATCGAATTCGAAATTTTAGGATTATCCATTTAATGGTTTAGAATTGGATGATGCATAAAGTCAAACAGAAACTCTCCCTCCCAAAAATCATATTAAATAAAGCAGTTAAAGTACTTTTGACTTTATCTATATTAATTTATAGTGGAAATATAATTGCGCAGACCTTGCCTGTTTCAAATCAACTGATGCAGGATTATATCCGTATTAAACAACTACAATCTGAAATTGACTCCAATGCTTCCCTATTTACAAAACCAATCTCATCTTCCATTCTTAATACGCTAAAGGCTAACTCTGACTTTGCTTTTATACCTAAAAATCTTCTTAAGGAAGATGGTTTCATTGAATTTAAAATACTGCCATTAGCATTTAATCAACAGTTTAATTCAAAAAATCAATATGGCTGGAATGATGGCCTTATGATTCCGGCAAAGGGCTACCAAAATTATGTTTCAGCAGGCTTTTATATGAAGGCTGGCCCGCTCAGTGTTCAAATACAGCCAGAATTTATATATGCCCAAAATCCTGAGTTTCTT
>JBDNGV010000345.1:0-4423 GCA_041689125.1 Daejeonella sp. | reverse complement strand
TATACACCCTATGTGACGGCAGACGACTACCGCCAACTTACTGAAAGCACGACGGTGCCAATATTCACCGGCGAACAGATCTACCTGAGACAAAATTTCCGCGAACTGATAGACAGGCATGCCATTGATATCCTTGGACCCGACCCGGCAGATATGGGAGGTATATCAGAGCTGAAATGGGTTGCTCAGCATGCCGACCTTTATGGAATAAAGATAGCTCCTCATGGTACCTTCAATGGCCTTCTTGGTCTTGCTGCACAGGTGCAGGTTGGCGCAACGATGCCTGAGAACTTCATTGCCTTTGAATATACTCAAGCCGCCCCATTTTGGTATGATATTGTAGAAGGCCTGCCTAATCCAATTGTAAAGGATGGTCTTATTGATGTTTGGGATAGACCGGGATTGGGTGTTAATTTTATTGTGAAGGAAGCAAAGAAATATTTGAGTGAAGAGGACAAGGCGTTTTTTGACTAAAAACGTTCCATTAATAAATTCGATTTAATTGTTAATGATTTATCCTAAAAAATTATGAAAAAAGCAGATAAATATTTTGGTGCTAATCGTAGAGCCGCAATTAAAATGTTAGGAATTGGCACGGCATCAGGGCTTCTAGGGCTTGGTGGTAGTGAAGAGTTACATGCAGCAACTTATCATGGTTCTTCCTCTGAACAAGGACCGCCTCCTGCAAAGGGTGCGCTAACGATTACCGACCTTAAGTGTGCTATCATTGGAGGAAGCCCAGTTGTTCGAATTATAACCAATGGAGGTATTAGCGGTTATGGCCAAGCAGAAAGTCGTAAGCAGTACCTAAAACCCTTTGTTCTTTTTTACAAAGAATATCTCATAGGTGAAGATCCAACCGATGTAGAGCGATGCATGATGAAAATCAGACGCATGGGAAGTTTCAAGCCATGGGGTGCTGCCGTTAGCGCAATCGAAATGGCACTGTGGGACATTGCCGGAAAAGCTTCTGGATTGCCTGTTTATAAACTATTAGGTGGAAAGGTGCGTGATCGTGTTAGAATTTATAATGGTGGAATAGCGAGAACAAATCCCTTGTCGGCTTTAGATACTGGGATTGAACCAGCGTATTATGCCGATACGGTTTCCCGAATGAAGGATGCAAAAGAAAATTTAACCATTATCAAGATGGCGATTGGGTTTCATAGTTCTATGGGCGCAAAAGCACCGAATTTTTTCTATGGCGATCCTGTTGGTCCGGGAAATCCGCCCCATGCTAATCGTGGAACACTCACAGAGCAAGGACTAAAAAGAATTATTGCTTGTGTTGAAGCTATGAAGAAAGTTTTGGGCGATGAGATTGGTTTAGCCTTAGACTGCGGGCCCGGCCATATGTTGTCTGATGCAATCAGACTTTGCAAAGCATTAGAACCTTATAACCTAATGTGGATGGAAGATCTCCTTACCGGAGACTACCGCCCTTATGTAATGGCCGATGACTATCTTGAATTAACCAGAAGTACAACGGTGCCCATTCATACAGGCGAACAAATCTACCTTCGTCAAAATTTTCGTGAACTTATAGAGAAAAATGCTGTTCGCGTGGTGGGTCCTGATGTTGCAGACGTAGGTGGTATGGCAGAGATAAAGTGGATAGCAGAGTATGCTGATTTGCACGGAATTCAAATGGCGCCCCATGGCATTTTTAATGGACTGATCGGCAACGCAGCCCAAGTTCATGTAGCAGCTACTATGCCACAGAATTTTATCGCCTTTGAATATTCGGTTGCCTCACCAGAATGGTGGTATGATATCATTACTGGTCTGCCAGACCCAATTGTTAAAAATGGTCACATTGATGTATGGGATAGACCAGGATTAGGTGTTGATTTTATCGTGAAGGAAGCTAAAAAATATTTAGCAGAAGAAGACAAAAATTTCTTTGATTAAAAAAATAACTTAAAATTCAAAATAAAATATGAAAAATTTAGAAGAAAATGGATCCTCTAGCCGTCGTGATGCATTAAAGATGCTTGCACTTGGTTCTTCAGCTGGCCTATTAGGATTATTCGGAACACCAAAGGCAAATGCTGCAACTTATGAAACACCCAGCTATCAAAAGGGATTAGCTCCGGTTAAAATTAAAAGTGTCAAAGCCATTGTAACAGCCCCACAGGGATCTAACTTGATAGTGGTTAAGGTTGAAACAACTGAACCTGGCCTTTACGGATATGGTTGCGCAACATTTACACAACGTGCACTGGCAGTAGTAACAGCCATTGATAGCTATCTTCATGATTTCTGTGTTGGCAAGGACGTTGATAATATCGAAGATATGTGGAATTCGTGTTATGTTAGTTCTTACTGGCGTAATAGTGCGGTATTAAATAATGCTTTAAGCGGACTTGATGAGGCTCTTTGGGATATTAAAGGTAAACGGGCTAATATGCCTGTTTATCAGCTTTTGGGTGGTAAATCACGATTTGCAATTCCTTGCTACGGTCATGCCGGAGGAAACACTCCCGAAGCTGTAGCCGAAAGTGTTCAATCTTTCATGGCTGAAGGATATAAATATATCAGGATTCAACAGGGTGGTTATGGCGGTGTAGGTGCAAACGCTAAACAACCTGATTTTAAGGCGGCAGGCTTTGGATATGAAGGAGATCGTCATATTAATGAGTATGCTTATATTAAGGGGGTTCCTAAGATGTTTGAAACCGTTAGAAGGGTTTGTGGAGAAGAGATCGAATTATTACATGATATTCACGAGAATACTCAGCCTATGGACTCTATTAATATGATTAAACAGCTAGAGCAATATCGACCATTTTTTATTGAAGACCCTTTCTCACCTGAAAATATGGAATGGTTCAAGCTTCTTCGTGAAAGTACAACTGTGCCAATTGCAATGGGAGAACTGTTTAACAATGTTAATGAGTTTAAAATGCCTATGGTAAATCAATGGTTTGATTATATCAGATGCCATGTTTCACAGGTAGGTGGTATTACTCCGGCGATGAAAATTGCCAGATTAGGGGAGTGGTTTAATATTAAAACTGCATGGCATGGTCCGGGTGATGTTTCTCCAGTTGGTCATGCAGCACACGCTCATATTGATCTTGCGGTTTGGAACTTCGGAATTCAAGAAGCAAGTCGTTTTTCAGAACAAACGAGGGCTATATTCCCGGGTTCTCCAACAATGAAAAATGGTTATATGTATGTAAATGAAGTACCGGGCTTAGGCGTTGAGATGAATGAAAAAGAAGCCGCTAAATATCCTATTGGTACAAAATCTAATTGGCAGGTTAGAAAAACTGACGGAACCATTATCAGGCCATAATAATTCATAGGTAGAGAATTAAGATTGACAAATAGAACTGGAAATTAGAATCCTATTCCATTTTAGATTAAAATTTTAGTCGGACGAATTATAAAGATAAAAAAACCGGGAAGTGTTTGCCCACCTTCCCGGTTTTATCTGGTTAATTTAAATTAGTGTAAAATCATAATCAAATGAAATCAACAACAAAGAAATATGAAATTTCCCGTCGCGCTGCAATCCAGTCGGTTTTAGGCGTTGCAGGGATGGGGATAATGGCTTTACCTGAATCTTCCTATGCAACAGGTGTTGGAAATAAATT
The DNA here is from genome assembly GCA_041689125.1 of Daejeonella sp. Lineage (GTDB taxonomy): Bacteria > Bacteroidota > Bacteroidia > Sphingobacteriales > Sphingobacteriaceae > Daejeonella. The sequence continues at coordinate 821 of JBDNGV010000345.1, read as the reverse complement.
AGCGGCATCCACATTTGAGCAAATTAAGGGTAATGGAGAAGTTAAAATTACCAAACTTGAAACATTTCTAGTAAAGCCCCGCTGGATCTTTTTAAAAATTCATACCGATGTAGGAATATTTGGCTTGGGTGAACCTTTATTAGAAGGACGAGCATTGACAATTCAAACAGCTATTATGGAGATTGAGCCATATTTAATTGGAAAAGACCCTAGAAATGTTGTACATCATTGGCAGGCAATATATAGGCATGCTTTTTATCGTGGAGGTCCGATTCTTACAAGTGCTTTAAGCGGAATTGATCAGGCCTTGTGGGATATCAAGGGGAAACTTTTAAATGTCCCGGTTTATGAATTATTGGGTGGTCCTACACGCGATCGCGTAAGGGTATATGGACGTGCAAGTACTCCGGAGCAAATGAAACAACAAAAGGAAGCAGGCTTTACTGTGATTAAAACAGGGGTTGCAAAAAAAACTCATGCAAATATTGTCGAAAACCCAAGATTTATTAAATACGCCATAGATAATTTTGCTTCTTTAAGAGATGCTGGTGGCGATGATATGGATATAGGAATTGATTTTCATGGAAATATTTCTCCTCAAACAGCAAAGATTCTTATTAAAGAACTAGAACCTTACCAGCCAATGTTTATCGAAGAGCCTTGTCAATGTCAAAATGTTGATATCATGGTCGACATTGCAAGGGGAACACATATCCCAATAGCAACTGGAGAAAGAATTTTTACGAAATGGGGTTTCCGAGAAATACTTGAAAAAGGGGCTGCAAGTATAATCCAGCCAGATCTTTGTCATGCAGGCGGTA
>JBDNGV010000344.1:0-4724 GCA_041689125.1 Daejeonella sp. | reverse complement strand
TTCTGATTTAATTTCTGATACAATGTTTTACAAATATTGCTGCGGCATTGTTTTCTAATTAAGAATTAATGTAACCAAAACTCAAAATGACCCAATTATGATTAGCTTTAAGGGAATTTTTGAATTTGGAACAGGGAAAGAATACTGTTGTATCAGATTAATAAGTCATGGGTATAATCTCAAATAATAGGGCTTTGTTTTAATTACGGAGAATTTCGAATTAAGTAAATATCTAAAATATTATAACTTTTATAAATTAGAATCACAGTAATTTATTTTATTGCTATTTGGTTTTAAATGGTCACAAATTACTGCCTAATCATAAAATTTTCTAGAAAAGAAGCCGATTCGGTGTCACTAAATTTCATAACCGCTTATAACATCTTTAAATACGGCAAAAGTTAGAATTTTGGTTAGTTTCTATTTTTACGCTGAATAAATTATTAAACATACTCTAAATCAGTAGTTTAAGGTCTTTTAATTTTAGTATTTGTATGATTACTGTATTGTTAGCTTTTATTATACAGAAAAACCTCCCATTTCTGGAAGGTCTTTTAACAAACTAAACACATTTTTTAAAATATAAAATTCTTGTCTTCTTGAAAAACGAAGTTGTTTTCATCTTCAAATATAAAATTATCCGCTGTTGAAAATGTTGTGTCAAAAGCCGTCTTAAACCTTTATCAATTCGAAACTGCTTTCAAAGGTTCATAAATCAACCTTAAAAAGGTACTGAACCGCTCATTTTCTCTACTCACGGGAATTCCTGCCACAATTCCAATCAATAAGTTATCAGCTATTCCCACCCTCATCTGTGGTCTTACGGTCATATCAAATTGACCATTACTCAGTTCTTTGTTAAATTCTATACCAATAAAATTTCTTGTACCACTTATCATATAGTGAAAATTGGAGTTTATCTGCCAATTTGTTTCAAAAGCTCCGTCTGAAAAATGATGAATAAATTGGGGTCCTGTGTACAATAGTGTGTGGAAATTCTGTCCCCACCTTTTTGCCACAACGTAGAATGGGTTGTAAACGTTACCAGTAACTAATTTTTCTTTTCCGTAATCAACAAAATCGGTCATTTCAAATTCATGGATATAACCAAGCGCCATGGATGTGTTCATCTTCTCCGACACTAAAAAGGTATATTGACCGGCCAATTTTAAACTGTTCAGACTACTGGAAGGTGCACTACCATTTTGTGACGATGGGTAAATGGAAAAAGGCAGCTCTACTTCCAATCCAAGCCTATCTATAGGCGCCCATTCATATTCGATCAGTGCCTCGTACTCATCAAATCTATTTTTGTCAGTTATTCCAAAACCAACATTCCATTCCTTTTCGCCTTTTCTTGCGCCAAGATCCCGGATCAAATCAATATACAAGGGTTCGGCATGCAAAATTTTGGCGGGTTCTTTTCTTTCTTCTATTTCATTGACGTAGATGCTATCTTGTTTCTGTTTTAAAATGTCTTGTGCTTTCACTAGTGGAATACTAATTAGTAAAAATATAATTGTTAATCTCATTTTTGATATTTATGTATTTTTGTATTTTGCCTATTGTTAGGCCCATAATCTATTTTACAAACCTGCAATGGGTAATTTCTCTATCAATATGCTGCGGCCAAATCAATTCTTCAAAAGCAATTGCATTCTCCCAATTGGCCTTTATAACGGGAAAGCTGTTAAAAAATTTTCCTGAGTCGGTGCGCTCTAGTATTACTTCGGTAGTGCCGTTTGACTTCGTTAGGATGGGTGGTCACCATTACTTAATTCTGGTAAACGCTTTTGTACTTTGGCACTCCGCACCTTTTTATGATTAAATTTTTTCTTGTTAGTTGTATATATTCGTAGCCATTCGCAGAAGGTAAACCCATTACCAATATTGTTCCTTCCTTAATTTCTTGTGTCTGAGGCTGATTGTGAGAATAAACACCTACAAGCAATGTAAAAAAGCTTAGTGGAATGCTCCCTGTTTTCATAAGGTTTATCTTAATTGGTTCGGCATAAATGATTGCACTAATACCTTAGTTGAATTAAACTGAAAAGTTTCTGGGTAAAAATCCACATATCCAGTTTCTACGTTGTACATGGCTCCAATTATTCCTATTTCACCTGTCTTAACAGTCTGTTCCAAGACAGATCTTCTTTCAATAATAGAATTAACTGCCCGTTTAACGTTGATAACGGATACGTTTTCCACAAAAGTACTGTTTGACGAGTTTCTCTTACTCGGGTCGGTTATAGACTTTTCTTGATAAATGGCAGGCTGTATCTTCGCCAATAGTCCAGTTAGATTGCCCATCTCTACGTGATCGCATGCTCCTTTTATAGCCCCACAACTGGTATGTCCCAATACCACCAACAGTTTTGATCCGGCTATTTTACAAGCAAACTCCATACTGCCTAAGATATCGGCGTTCACCACATTGCCGGCTATACGTATCGAAAAGATATCTCCTATTCCCTGATCAAATATGAGTTCTGCCGACGTTCTACTATCAATACAGCTAAGTACCGTTGCCAAAGGCCATTGTCCTTTTACGGTTTCATTAACCTGTTCTAGCAGGTTTCTATGGGCATTAAGGTTTTTTACAAACCTCTGATTTCCTTGCTGTAGTATTTCCAATACCTCTAATGGCGTTGTACGTTCTTGAATTTCTTTTGTTATGATTTTCATAATACTATAATAAATTAATCCAGCTTTATATAATTAGATGCAATTTTGGTGTCATTTTTTATATTAGCTAGTGATATGGTTTTGTTAGTTTCGGGTAAAACTAAAATGACATGGGTCTGAGAATTTTCCATTTTGTACTCTTTTGTAAAACCAACCAAGTCTAGCTTTATATTTCTTTCATTAGCAGAAGAATTTATAAAATCCTGCATCATTTCTAGAACATCACTGTCTATATATTGTTTTGCTTTCATCGATGACCAAACAACTATTTTTTGGCAAGTGTATGTAGGTTTTTTTTATGGCCGTATTGTTCAAGAAGGAGGCTTCTTAGGCCAACTCCATTCGAAGAGACTCTCCCTCGGAATGTGCTTATTTTTTTTAAGAAATAGGCCAGTTTTACATTTTCTCTTGAAATGAAATATATAGCAATAGCGAAACCGATATCTTCTCCTATAAGAAAATCAGTCATTATGATAGCGATTATCTTAATCACAAAAGGAATAAGCCATAATTTTTTGGCTTTGTTCTACATGTGTTGAAAAATACTTACCCATCTTATAACCTAAATATAAAACAGCACATTTATTTTTTCCAAACGCTGCTGCCAACGCATAAAATAATAAATGAGCTGTTTTTCCAACGTTTTAACCGAAGTTAGACTTCTGTCAATTCTCTCAATTTTAAAATATTGGAAGGAATTTTGGTGCCATTCGCAAACACATTAGGCGAAACAAATTGGCCATCATCTGAAACTACTGATGTAACGTGGGTTGTGGAATTTTCTATCTTATATTCTTTTCGGAAACCAATCAGTTGTACAGAAATTTTCCTTTCTTCCGCACCTTCAATAACAAACTCCTTAATCATTTGAAGTACGTCGTAGTCAATATAAACCGTGTTCGATGCATCGATTATTAACTTACTTCCTTCGGGTAGGTGAGCGAAAGTCTGTTTTATGGCAGCTTTATTTAGAAATGACACTTCTTGTGCCAATTCCATATTTATGGTTTCACCTTCATTATGCTTGTCCCTTTTAAAGAAGTAAGCTAACTTAATATTTCCTCGCAAAATAAAGTAAATACTAACTGTGAGACCTATTCCTACACCAATCAATAAGTCTGTCATTACAATTGCTACAACCGTCACCGCAAAAGGAATAAATTGGAATTTCTTACTGTTGCGCCACATATAAACAAATTTTTGGGGACTTGCCAGTTTATACCCAACAACCAGTAATACTGCAGCAAGGGATGCCAACGGAATCAGGTTCAATAAAAATGGAATTGCAACCACAGCAACTACCAGAAAAATACCATGCGATATCGCAGCAATTTTAGTTCTACCACCGGAATTTACGTTTGCCGAAGTCCTTACGATTACTGAGGTTAAAGGAATTCCACCTATTAAGCAACTTAACATATTACCTACACCTTGAGCTTTCAGCTCTCTATTTGTGTTCGTGTATCTTTTTAATGGATCTATTTTATCGGCAGCCTCAATACATAGCAAAGTTTCGATACTTGCTACAGCTGCAATGGTTACTGCTACAACCCAAATTTCAGGATTTCCTATCTGAGTAAAATCTGGCAAACTAAATTGACTCCAAAATTGGGTCATCGATTCTGGTACAGGAAGACTAACAAGATGGTCTTGACTTATTGCCCAAGATGAACCTGTTACCTTGAAAGTTTCATTGATACCAACACCTGCCAATACGGCAATCAAAGCTCCTGGTATAGATTTTAACCTTTTTAAAAAAGGAACTTTTAAGAAAGCTATGAGAATTGCCAAAGAAACCAATACTACGATAACAGCACCAGGATGGATGAAATTGATGGTGTTTGCCAAGGTTGTGAAAATGTGGTGATCGCCCATTGCATTTACAAACCAATAATCGCCCTCGTGCATTTCATCAAAGCCGACTGCGTGTGGCAGTTGTGATAGAATAATAATGATACCAATGGCTGCCAACATTCCCTCTATGACATTAGATGGGAGATAATTGGAAAGCACTCCAGCTTTTACAAATCCCAAAATAA
>JBDNGV010000343.1:0-3678 GCA_041689125.1 Daejeonella sp. | reverse complement strand
TGATCCTCTATAAATATACGACCACCTTCGGGGTCGAAATATAAAATCTTTATCGGACATTTGTCGTCAATTTTCCATCATTAGTGGCCGGGTAAAATAAAACTACAGTGAAGATTTCCATTTATAGGCTAAATCGTACGTTTTATGTGTCTGTTATTATAGAAGCCCCCCTAATTTAAAATAAAGTATGATCTGTTTTACGAAGTATTCCCTGCCATTAATACTACAATATTTATACCCAGACCTATAGGAATGTTCATAAGCTTTGGCCTAAGCACTAAATCTCCGTTAACCTTTTTTATTCTCCGCCCCAAGGCGGATGGTGCGGTAAGCATAGACCAAGCCTTAGTAATAAATTAATAGCATTCCCGCACGTGCGGGACAGCGGCGGCATTTATTCGCTGTTGGTTTATTGTTTTTTAGGTGCTCATGGTCTCGTCGTTCCTCCTCGGCATGTTTCTTTTCTGCTGCAGGAACCTCCCGAAGGGAAGCTTGAGCACAAAAGAAAAAATATAAAAAAGCGAAAAACGTAAAAAGAGTAATAAAGAACTAAAAATATTATTTGTTTAGCCAAAAATTAAATTTTCCCCGGACACTAATGATTTTCCATTGTCAATTGTCAACTAATTACTAAATCTCTTAACAATCCTCAACTTATGGGTATATCTATTCAGCTCTTTATTAAAAATGCCCTGACTATCAATTGGATCGATTTTCACCCGTCCCGAAGCATGAATAATTCGGCTATTATCAAGCATGATTCCTACGTGGGTAATTAGCCCCTCATCATTATCAAAAAAAGCTAGGTCCCCGGTTCTGGATTCCTGAATAAATCCTAATAATTCACCTTGCTCGGCCTGCTGCCAGGCATCACGCTTTAAACGGATACCGAATTGTCTGAACGCCATTTGTGTAAATCCGGAGCAATCAATTCCAAAAACTGAGCGTCCTCCCCATAAATAGGGTGTATTAAGATAGAACATCGCTGCATCATAAACCGAAGATCTAAACTCACTAATATTCGGATGATGGATTTGCCCTTCAAGTTTATATCTAGTCTCTCCCATATAAAAGTAATCATCTACAGTTTGCGGAATGATGGTACCAGCAAGTAGATTTAAACCTTCTGAAGTATCAGTTTTTAAAATAGGATGAACAATAGACAAACCAAGAATGGCATTCAGATTATCCAAACCAGCATGGGCTGTATCACCGATCTCTATGTATTGTTTATTATCAATCCAGCCTTCATAATCATCGTAGCTTGTTAAAACTTTTGACCATTTATCTCCAATTTCAAGAATGGTAAAACTGTCACCAAATAATAACTGAGAGCACATCTCACTCTTATCTGATGGATCATTCCGGAGAGGGACAAGTGAAAGGTTACAAACACCAAACTGTTGATTCATATTGCAAATAAACCAATTTTACATTACATTGAGTGAAAATTGAAGACTAAACACCTAAATCACTGAAATTTAACCAGAAAGGAATTATGATAAGTCCTGAAAACATTAACAGAATACTTATAGCAGTTGAAGACAGCCCTTATTCTGAATTGGCAGTAAATTATGGTGTTTTACTGGCGCGGAATTTGGGATCTAAAATCATCTTGGTTCATGCTGATGAAATCCCCATCGCCTCATCATACACAGCAGATCCATTGCTTAATGAGTCGCCGGCAATGATTCCTGAACTAATGCACATACAGGAAGAAGCAAGTAAAAATCTTTTTAAAAGGTTGATCAAACAGTATGGCGACACAGTAGAAATTTCGACTTATAGCAGAATTGGACGGGCTCAAGATGAGATTCTTTCAGTAGCAGAGGAATGCAAAGCTGATCTAATTATTCTGGGAACACATGGAAGAACTGGATTTGATCATTTCATTTCAGGAAGTGTATCTGAGAGTGTTGCCAGAAAATCAAAATGCCCTGTTTTGATTATTCCCAATCCTAAAAAAAAGTAAATTCAAAAAAACAGACATAAAAAAAGCGGTCTGAAATATCAGTCCACTTTTTTTGTTTTTTTATATATGTTTACTCAAGATGAAGCCAAGATTTCTTAGCAAGCAATTCTTCACGGCTTTCGCGAACATCTTCATCATCAACACAGCAATCTACCGGACAAACCGCTGCACATTGTGGTTCATCATGAAAACCAACACATTCGGTACACTTATCCGAAACAATGTAGTATACTTCATCAGAAATAGCCGACTGTGCTTCTTCAGCATTCAATGTAGAACCATCTCCAAAATCAATAAGCCCTTTTAAACCAGTACCATCAGAAAATCTCCAAGCAGCACCGGCATCATAAATTGCATTATTAGGACATTCAGGCTCACACGCCCCGCAGTTAATACACTCATCGGTGATTTTAATTGCCATTTTATGTAAAAGTCTATTTTTAATTTATTTTTGCACTAAAATTGAGCAAGAACTCATTTTTCAGTATGGTACAAATATAACATTATTTGAAGTAAAAATTTGAATGAGTAAGATTTTGACAAGCAATCAACGAATCACGGCTTTTGAGGCTTTAGGCCATGTCATGGAAAAACCAGATGAGCAATTAAGTGCACTGATTAACTCTGCACACCATTACAATGCCTGGTTCACACCTCAAAGTGCTTCCATGGCTGTGAGTTCAATTTCAGGAATGCTGAACATTGCCGATCTGAAAGCATGGATTAGCAATGAATTGGTATATGCTGAACAAAGCATAAAATCGATAGGATTAATTCTGGCGGGTAATATTCCGATCGTTGGATTTCATGACATCCTTTGTGTTTTAGTATCAGGACATAAAGCGCTGATCAAACTATCTTCTCAGGATCAGAAATTTATTCCATATATATTGAATAAACTAATAGAGGTTGAGCCGGGTTTTAAGCAACAGATCAGCTACATCGACAGACTAAAAGATTTTGATGCAGTTATTGCCACAGGAAGTAACAATAGCTCAAGATATTTCGACTATTATTTTAGTAAAGTACCGCATATCATCCGTAAAAACCGAAATAGCGTAGGAGTAATAAATGGCCTTGAAAGCAGAGAGGAACTCAAAGCGCTTGGCCATGATATTTTTGACTATTTCGGACTCGGCTGTCGAAATGTTTCAAAACTTTATGTACCAGAAGGGTATGATTTCAGCACATTTTTTGAGTCAATTGAAGAATTTAAATCAGTAGCCGACCATCATAAATACAATAATAATTACGATTATAATAAGTCGATTTATTTAGTCAATCTCGACAAACACCTTGATAATGGCTTTCTGTTATTGAAAAAAGATTCACGTTTCGCCTCACCTCTTGCAGTATTATATTATGAAGAATACAAAGATCTAGAAACGGTGGGATCTGAATTATTGAAAAATGAAAACCTGATCCAGTGCATCGTTTCAAATTCTAAATTACCCCTCAGCACAATACAATTTGGTCAAAGCCAACGCCCCAGTCTTTTGGATTATGCCGATGGGGTAGATACGATGAAGTTTTTAAGAGACCTTTAAGGCCGGTGATACTAGTTGCTAGTTTTCTGTTGTCTGTTGTCAGTGATTTATTACTAACCAGCATATTTTACTTTGATCTCTAAATTCCACATGACTGTTATTGTCAACCCTGCTTACCGGCAAACCGACGCAGGAGGAACCTCGCAGGAGGGACACCCT
>JBDNGV010000342.1:0-3266 GCA_041689125.1 Daejeonella sp. | reverse complement strand
GAAAGAGTGTTTCCATTAACAGTTCGGACACTTCTGTCAGCAAATCCACTCAGCTTGATTACGCTATTCCGGCATCGAAAATATCCTCCCTTTCTTCCGGTGAGTTCGTAGGCATGGTAGCGGACAACCCCGATAACAAGATCGACTTGAAAGTATTTCATAGTGAAATTCAAAACGATCATGATGCAATCCGGCAGGAAGAAGCACAATATGAAGAGATTCCCAATATCCGAACCGTCGATTCGGATATTGTACAAATCAATTATTTGCAGATTAAGCAAGATATTCAGGAATTATTGGTCAGTGAACTTGGTTCAGCAACTGAAGACAAAAGTACAATCCAGGATATGGCAAATGCGAGTGGAGAGGGAATTACTAAGGGAATGCGGTTGTAAGTGCATAAATTTTTAAGAAGTCTTAAATTTCCTGCGATAGGTTTATTAAATAAATTCTGAATTTATTAACTGTTACAATTAGTGGAAACTAATAAAGAACTGAGATTCGGTTACTAATAGATATTCCGACGAAAGTACTAAAAGCAATGAGGTTACTTACCGATACAGAAAGTAATCACCACTTACTATGATCAAGTTATACCCTTCTGTAGGTAATTGTAAGAAATATTGTTCGTCATCGAACTGCCTTATATCACTAAAAGCATTTTAGATAATACATTGACCCATCCCAATACTTATTGTGCAGTGGGGTGCTTATTCAACTCATTTAGCATTCGGAACTACTAAACATATTAATGGGTCTGGGTTTGTTTGTCAAAATAGTCCTTAGGAATACATGATTAATTGAAATCTTAGAAACGTCCAATGGTAGTTATTTTAGAAGTCACAGGAATACAGGAAGGTCTATTTAATACTCCATGAGAGTCAAACAATTCTATTTAAACAGTTGAAAAATTGAACTTAAAATGCCCCTTTTTTTAATTTTGGATTCAGGAATTGAAGATAGTATAACTGGTACAATTGCATTGTTTTGTTTCAACTCACTAAGTTCATCTTGTTTACTATTCTGTTCGATTAATATGTCATCCGTCATCGGATAGGGAGAGCCTGGAAAATCCATAGTTCCTAGGTATTGTTCTAACGAATATTCATCGGGAATTAGAACTTCTCTAGCTTTAGACCCTTCGAAACGTCCAACTATACCAGCTGCTTCAAGCTGATCAATAATCCTGCCTACCCGGTTATATCCTAAATTTAACTTGCGCTGAATCAGAGCGGTCGATCCTTGCTGGTGCATAACGATTAATCTTGCCGCTTCTTCAAAATATTCATCTCTATCCATTGGATCAAACGCATCTTCTTCAGGTTGACTCTCTTCCAGAAAGAATGTATGGGGATGGCCTTTTTGTTCAGAGATGTAATCAATAACGTTTAACAAGTCCAAAAAGTCTATAAAAGGTTGTTGAGCTTTAATCAAATGACCGTTGAGACAGCACATTAATTCTTCAGGACTTTTTAATTTTTCTGCCCCGTCAGTATCAAGTATTTTGCGAGAGTCACTTTGCGACATAAGCTTGAATGCGATCCGAAAAGTAAAATTAGACTTTAACTGCTTTGTGTACTAACCCCCTAAAAGACTGGACTAAATTAAAAAAACAATTTAGAACCATTAAATTAGGGAATTATGAAAAGAGAGAGAAGGTCATTCAGTCCTGAAGATCGTTTAGCTATTGTGCAGGAAGGTCAGCGTGAAGGAACGACCGTTACCTGCCGTAAATACAATTTAGCGCCATCGTTATATGCCAGATGGAAAACTAAGTATTTGGCTAAAGGAGTAGAAGGGTTAAAGCCAGCCTACCATCGTATTGATCCGGAAGTCAGGGTCTTGGAGGAGGAGAATGAGCGATTGAAACGCATCGTTGCCAGACAGGCACTTGAGATTGAAGTCAAATCAGAGCTTCTAAAAAAAACTCCCATCCAACACAAGATAAGAAGATGATCGTTTCCCGGTATAAAAATATACTGCCAGCCAGTACGCTTTTATCGTGGGTAAATCTCTCCGGCAGTGTTTATTATTATAAAAACAGAGACGGGAAGCGTGGAGCAAAACCCAGTACCCATACCCAGAAGCTGGATGGTTCGATGGTGGAAAACCAGGTGATCATTGAAGAAATAAAAGATATTTTATCGCAGGAGTTCTGTTGCTATGGCTACGAAAACGTTACCGGAGAACTTCGAAAGTTGGATTATTACATCAATGAAAAGAAAGTTTACCGGTTGATGGATGAGCACAACTTATTGTTGGGAAAAGTAATCCGTACCAGCGGTAAACGCAAGTTTGTGCAGCACCGCAAGATCACCGCCACTTACCCGATGGAATACCTTTGTCTGGATATTAAATACATTTATGTGCATGCTGACCGGCGCAATTACTACCTGTTAACCATACTCGATGTATTCTCCCGTAAAACGGTGGATCAGATCTTCCAGAAAAGCATCCGGCAAATGGATTTAATTAACGCTTTCAGAAGAATACAGCAGGTATATGGGATAAAGGGTGTCACCATCAGAAACGCCAATGGATCCCAGTTTATCGCCAACAGTGTGAAGCAATATCTACGTGCGGCAGAAGCCAATCAAGAGTTCACACACATCGCCACACCGGAAGAAAACTCCTACATCGAGGCTTTCCACAGCATTGTTCAGCGTGAAGTGGTAGAGCGGTTCGAGTTCGATAGTTTTTATCATGCAAAGCACACACTGGCAGCACATAGAGCCTGGTACGATAACCGAAGAAGTCACCGGATGATTGGAATGATCCCAAGAGAAAAGTGGGAACAAAATATCCATATAACCCAAGCCAGACGAGAGCAGGTTAGAGCCAAAGAAAGTGACCAGATATCAATGATTGAAAATAATCAGGAAACTGAATATTCAGATGAAAAATTACTGCTAAATTCAGACATTTATTACACAACTAATTCACAACTTTTGTCCAATTAATAAGGGGTCGGTACATTTGAGATTAAGGATGAATTAATTTGACTTGTTGCCGCAATGACAAAAATTCCACAGGATGAAAATTTCTGTGTTAATATGACCAGGCTATTTATTATTTGATCGTTGATTAGAAAGTTAAATAAGTCATCAATCATGATTACAATATCGGGTAAAAGCCTATGGCCTTCACCAGGATTCAGTTTTCCCTCTTTAAATAGATTATTATACTGCTTAATATCTCTTACTCCACCAATCGACAGGAGTTGAGTCCTTAATTCCAATTCGTGAAGTACCCCATTAATGGTAGTT
>JBDNGV010000341.1:0-4639 GCA_041689125.1 Daejeonella sp. | reverse complement strand
ACAAATAGTGCAACTCCAATTGCTACTACTAAACCTAAAACAGCTGCCAAATGAATCCGGATATGAAATACGGCAATAGATCCCAGAAGTACGATTATTGGAAGTGCTGCCAGAATAGTTGACAAAACAGCATTGTTTTGCGGATCATAATTTTGGGCCCAGATTTGTTCCATTTTAAAGTTTTTTGTTTAAATTATTTTTTAGGTAGCGTGATCTTCCATATTCTTCCACCTTCAGAGTTTGCAGTTGCATGTTCCATCACGTAGATTTTATTGCCAATCATTAAGGCATCCACAGGGGCATTGAAATTGTTAACTATTGTAGTTGTCTTCATGTAATAATTATCGGCTGCCGAATTATATGACATTTCTAAATGCATCAAATCCTTACCTGATTTTCTTAATAAATTGGTACCGAGACGGTCAGAACCCCCGCCATATCTGAAAACAAACCCATCACCCTTAAACTCCGGTGAAAGTGCATTTTTTACATCGAAAACCAAGCCAAGTGGAACACTGTGGGCATTGAATGTACTCACAGTTTTTCCGGTTATATCACCATCTACAATTTTACCGCTTGCAATGTCACGGTATTCATTCGCATCAGGTCCTAAATTTTGAACCCCCGGAGAAAATTTTAAACCTGCAGGGACTTTCGGAAAATCAGGGTCATTCCTAAAGTATTTCACTATCCATGCATGTGCACCAGGTCCAATGAATGGATCTTTTCCCGGATCTGGTTCCCATGGTGAATATTGCTGCGGGTTTTCAATTCCTGCCATTTGCCATGGAAAACCATAATGGTGTCCCTCCCTTATCCAGAACATTTCCTCCGATTGATCATAATCACCCGAATTAACAACACCAAAAAGATTACCCTTTCCATCGAAAGTCATATCATAGGCATTTCTGATACCCTCTGCATATAAATACCCCTCCGCTTTTAACTGCACTGCATTGGTACCTAATAATAAATTTTCAGCATTTAGAGGGATTCTGAAGACATTGGCAGTCAAGGCATTGTCGCGAGCATTTGGATAAGCACCATTATTGTCCTGAACTTCTCCATGGTCTGTTCGAGCTCCAGAGTTGACATAAATGAATTTTTTATCCGGACTCACAACCAATGCGTTCCAGCCATGATCAAATGTTGTGGCATTGGTTCCATATTCAACTGTATTGAATACTTCAATCAGTTTAGGTTTTGAAACTGAAAGCTCATATTTGACCATTCGGCCTTTTGTTCCTTTTCCATTGTTTACACTGATATTTCCGCATAAGTATAAGGTATTCCCTAAAAAAGCGGCACCTTGAAGTCTGGTGATACCGTGGTCTTCGGCCCTAAAAACCTGATGTTCTTTCGCAGTTGAAGAGTCAAAGTCTGATATTCTGAATACATTGCCATCAAAAGTTGAATACCATAATTCTCGCGTTTTTGGATTTTGGAGTAATCTCACACCCAAACGGCCAATATTCATAACCTTTTCAACGCTAATATCCGACCGTAAGGAAATCGGAGTTTTTATTGGAGCTACAGCTCTTGGACTCGGGGTAGAAGCAGTTTGTTGCGCAAAACAGAAAAGTGAATAAGAAAAAAACAGGGCTACAAGCCCTGTTTTTTTAAAAGTGCATCGAATTGTGCCCATATAATGTCTAAAAGATTGAATCTATTAATTTGCAGCTGGCCTAGCTGGTATTGCCCTTGGAACATTAGGAAGAATATTCGGTTCAGCAATTGCATTTAAATTATAAACGATTTTACCTGCTCTGATAGTCATTTCAGTTTCTAGGCGGTTTTTTCCGGTAACTTTGCCATCACGAGCATAAAAACCGAAATTACCTTCCCTTAATGTGAAGATTGCAACATCAGCCTCTGCACCAACAGAAAGGTTCCCCAGTTCAGGTCTATTTACCTCCTGTGCAGGATTCCAAGTACTCGCTTTGATTACACTTTGAAGATCCATACCAATTGCCATAAATAATGACATAATATTTGGCATGTTTTTCATCGCATTATTCATACTGCCGGTGTGAAGGTCAGTACTAATTGAATTTGGATAGAACCCACTTTTTATTGCAGGTGTCCCTTGATTGAAAAGAAAGCTTGACCCACCAAAACCAACGTCAAAAATGATTCCTCTGTTTTGTGCTTTAATCACAAATGGTTTCACTTTATTAGTATTTACATCAACAATTGACTCACGGCCATTCGGACTTGTACTTCCGTTTCCACCAAAGGCATGTGTGAAAATATCGCCGGGACGGAATTTAACATTAAATAGTGAATCTAAAGGAAGATATGGACTTGCACCTCCAAAGTCAACAATAACCGGAAGCTTGGCAAGACGACCTGCTTCCATTAAACGGTCAGTTGGTTCCCAGGTTCGACCAACGTAATGAGCTAATTTAAAACCAACAATATCATTGGGATATTTTTTTGCCATTTCAGCAGCTTTCTTTGGATCCATCTCACTGATGTCGTTCTCATACTTAGCACCAGCCATTCCCTGACCAACAATATTTAAAAATGCAAGCACACGTGTTTGTGAACCCGCAATAGTTTGCTTTTTGTATAATTCAAACGTTTTCCATCCAGGGCTGCCCGCATCTACAACTGTGGTGACACCTGCCGGGAAAGTGAATCCATCAGCAGGTAAACTTGCCGGAGCATTCATATAAGCAGAACCATCATGGCCCCAGAAAAAGTGAACGTGAATATCAACCAATCCCGGAGTAACATACATTCCCTTTGCATTAACAACCTGTGTACCCAGAGAGGCATCGATAGCTTTTGCCAACATTACAACTTTACCATCCTTAATAGCAACATCCATCAATGTGTTGATGTTGTTTTTAGGATCAATAACATGGCCCCCTTTGATAACGATGCTATAAGGCTCTGGCGATTGTGCCTGAACGCCGAAACATACAATGAAGAGAAGTCCGAAAATATAAAGATGTTTTTGATTCATTTTACTCATTTTAAATTATTATTAGATTAATTTACTGAAACTCAAAAAATAGCAGGCATTTAAAATTCCTGATTTAATTTTGCTGATATTAATGGGTGTCAATTTATGAATATATCCCCTAGTCTGTCTCAAAATAATTATTTTGTTACAGAAGGATTTGTTTACTTAGACAAATTCCTAATTTAGTGAAATATTTTCTGGCCTGATTTGACTCATGCCTCTAGACAAATTTTGATTTATACTTTATATTTAATAGTTTTAGGTTCAGTATGATTGAGCATTTTAAAATTGAGGATGTAGAATTGATGGATCGTATTCGATCTGGAGATGATATTGCACTAAAGCTTATTTATAAAAAATACTGGAATCAATTATTTTCTTCAGCTTTTAATGTTTTGCATGACCAGCAGGTTTGTGAAGATATAATACAGGAGATTTTTATCAACCTCTGGAACAAAAGAGAAATTATTGAAATTAAAGTATCTCTGAAATCCTATCTTTTCGCTTCAACCCGTTACGAAGTTTATAGGCAGGTTCGTTATAGTTCAGTCCGTGAAGACCTTTTTGAGAATGTGGTTGAGCGAATGGCATCTCCTTCGGAATATGGAAATATTGAACACCGTGAACTCTTATCCCAGATTAATTCTATCGTTGATAAGCTATCTGCAAAATGCAAGGTGGTTTATAAATTAAGCCGTGAAGAACAATTATCACATAAAGAAATTGCCTCCAAACTTGATATTTCTACCAAAACAGTTGAAAATCATTTGAATAAAGCTCTCCGACAATTGAGAATATCCCTCGGATTGTTTTAAGTATTGTTTGTCATCTTGGCTCTTGGTTCTTGATTCTCCAATGTCAACTATCCATTCTCAACTCTCCATTTTCAACTGTCAATTTATTTTTTTTTATTCCAACTAGGGGATACCCCCAATTATTTACTCATCATATAAACATCCCGTTTTGAAGAAGGAAGATTTTCATAAATTATTAGATAAGTATATCGCCGGAGAGGCCTCTTTGGAGGAAGAACAGCGTCTTCTTAACTTTTATGGAAGCTTTCAGAAGGAGTCTGAAACAGAGGAAGAGATTGATCATATTGGAGATAATATCTTTGAAAAGATCCGCGAGACCATTGATCCGGTAGAAAATGATCAGTATTCTTACCGATTTTACTATTTAAAATCCATTTCAATAGCAGCAATAATTTTGCTGACCATAACAACAGGAATATATTTTTACTCGAATAGAACTATAATTGAGCCTGAGCACTTTGCCGAAATCGATGTTAAGAATGATATCGCTCCGGGATATAATAAGGCTATTTTAACACTTGCCGATGGTTCCAAGATTAGTCTGGATGATGCAGCGAATGGTTTGCTCGCCAGCCAGGGGAATACTGCAATTACTAAAACCGAGAATGGGCAGATTGTTTATGAAAAGAACAATATTGACAAGTCGAAGTTTATGTCTGATCGTTCTGTAATCAATACAATTCAAACTCCAAAGGGTGGTAAATATCAGATTCGATTGCCTGATGGAAGTAAAGTTTGGTTAAACTCTGCATCAACTTTAAGTTATCCAACCACTTTCGCCGGAAATGAACGTAAGGTTCAGCTTGAAGGTGAGGCTTATTTTGAGATTTCACCTAATAAAAGTGTTCCTTTT
>JBDNGV010000340.1:0-9723 GCA_041689125.1 Daejeonella sp. | reverse complement strand
TTTCCCGCCATCTATTTAAACAATATCGACAGCCAGATCGCTACAGCCCGTTCCAATAAGGTTGCTACTTCTTTAGCTGTGCAGGATTATAGCCAATTGAAAAAGGATCACGGCAGGGAACAGGGAGAAGTGATCATGAATATAGTTGCCAATATCATTTCAGGTCAGGTAACCGGAGATACAGTAAAGCAATTATCAGAACGCTTTGGCAAAATCATACAAGAGAGGCAGAGTATTTCCATTAACAGTTCGGACACTTCTGTCAGCAGATCGACTTGAAAGTATTTCATAGTGAAATTCAAAACGATCATGAGGCAATTCGGCAGGAAGAAGCACAATATGAAGAGATCCCCCATATCCGAACCATCAATTCGGATATTGTACAAATCAATTATTTGCAGATTAAGCAAGATATTCAGGAATTATTGGTCAGTGAACTTGGTTCAGCAGCTGAAGACAAAAGTACAATCCAGGATATGGCAAATGCGAGTGGAGGCAGAATTACTAAGGGAATGCGGTTGTAAGCAATTGTACCTCAAGGCTCCGAATTGGCTTTTTTGTTATATTTGAAAAAAAACATGACAAAGAAAATATATCAGATTCAGATAGCATTAAAAGGATGTAAACCTAAGATTTGGAGGAGATTTTTGGTCCAATCGGACTTATTGCTGGCAGATTTTCATAAGATAATTCAAACTTCAATGGGTTGGACAAATTCACATTTACATCATTTTATTATAAATCAGACTTTCTACACCGAAAGAATGCCAGGTGATAACACATGGGATGAGATGGATAATGTAGATTACAAAAAAATGAAAATATCTGACTTATTGAAAAAGGAGAAAGAGAAAATCGTTTACGAATATGACTTTGGGGATAGTTGGGAACATGATGTATTATTAGAGAAAATACTTCCGGTTGATGAAAAATTGAAATACCCGATCTGTTTGACAGGCCAGATGAACTGTCCGCCAGAAGATTGTGGAGGAGTATGGGGTTACTCAAATTTGTTGGAAATATTAAAACAACCAGACCATGAAGAATATGATAGCTATATTGAATGGTTGGGAGGAGTATTTGACCCTGAACATTTTGATAAAGATGAAGTGAATGAAATGTTGAATACTAAAGATTACGGATGTATAGAATTGGATGATTAAAAGATAAAAGCAAGGGCTTAGTAAGCAAGATATTCAGCAATTACTTGTTTAGTGACCTTGGATCAGAAAGAAGCACGAAAGAGACTTTCAAGCCTCAATCAAGAACAAGGTGAATTATGCGAGGGTATTCAATTGTAATTATCCATTCAGCAGGATATTTGTTACATTTTAATTTTAAATTAACTATTGTCCGAGGATTTTTTTTCTTAAGTTTACACCAACTTTAGGGGTGTCCACAAGCGGACTGAGATAATACCCTTTGAACCTGATGCAGTTAGTACTGCCGAAGGAAAAAGTGAAAGCAATATTATAAATGTTGCTTTTTCCTTCCTTCAAACGGGCCATTCCTAAATTTAAAAATTTTAGATACAGGATGGAAATTACCGTAAACCAACAAACTTACCAGGTTACAGATGTGTGCAGCGTTCAGCAGATGCTCACTGTTGTCTTAAATCAGCTACCTAAAGGCCTGGCCGTGGCTATCAATCAAACCATTGTTCCAAAAACAGACTGGGGAAATCATTTACTTAATCCAGGCGACCAGATCATACTTATTAAAGCAACTCAAGGCGGATAACTAATAAACCATAATAAAATAAAAAATATACAAATGAAAAAACAAGAAAAATTACCAAGCGATGAAAGTATCAGCACGGCATCTTTTCCTAATTCAAAAAAAATATTTGTAAAAGGAGAGTTGCACAATATTAAAGTTGCAATGCGTGAAATAACACTGTCGGATACCGAGAGGAAAGACAAACCTGTTGAAAAAAATGCCCCTGTAATAGTGTATGATACCAGCGGTCCATATACCGATGAAAATGCAACCATTGATATTCATGCAGGTCTCCCGAGATTACGTGAAGAATGGATTTTGAAACGTGGTGACGTAGAACAATTGAGCGAAATTAGTTCTGAATACGGACATCAGCGTATGGAAAACAGTGCATTAGATTGTTTGCGTTTTCAGCATATTAAAAAACCTATGCGTGCAAAATCTGGGATGAACGTGACCCAAATGCATTATGCTAAAAAAGGAATCATCACTGCCGAAATGGAATACATTGCCATTCGCGAAAACCTGATGATTGATACAATGGATACGATTGGGCACCAACATCCCGGAAACAGTTTTGGCGCCAATACTCCAAAAAGCCATATCACTCCTGAATTTGTGAGAAATGAAATAGCTTTAGGACGTGCCGTAATTCCCAATAATATTAATCATCCCGAAAGTGAACCGATGATTATCGGAAGAAATTTTTTAGTGAAGATAAATGCAAACATTGGAAACTCTGCTATCACATCAAGTATTGAAGAAGAAGTGGAGAAAGCAGTCTGGGCTTGTCGCTGGGGCGCTGATAACATTATGGATCTATCTACTGGAAAAAATATTCACGAAACACGGGAATGGATTTTGCGTAACTCACCCGTTCCTATTGGTACCGTTCCAATTTATCAAGCATTAGAAAAAGTAAACGGAAAAGCGGAAGACCTCACCTGGGAAATATACCGTGACACCTTGATAGAACAAGCAGAACAAGGAGTTGATTATTTCACCATTCACGCAGGTGTATTATTACGTTACATTCCATTAACTGCTAAACGGGTAACAGGAATTGTTTCGCGTGGTGGGTCTATTATGGCTAAATGGTGCATAGTACATCAAAAAGAAAATTTCTTATATACTCACTGGGAAGAAATTTGTGAGATTATGAAAGCGTATGATATTACATTCTCAATAGGAGATGGTTTACGTCCTGGTTCAATTGCTGACGCGAATGATGCGGCACAATTTGCTGAATTAGAAACATTAGGCGAGCTTACTAAAATTGCTTGGAAGCACGATGTACAAACGATGGTTGAAGGTCCTGGTCATGTGCCTATGAACCTGATAAAAGTGAATATGGAAAAGCAATTGCAAGATTGCCATGAAGCTCCTTTCTATACGCTCGGTCCATTAACAACAGATATTGCTCCGGGTTACGACCATATTACATCAGGTATTGGCGCTGCTATGATTGGCTGGTTTGGTTGTGCGATGTTGTGTTATGTAACACCAAAAGAACATCTAGGCTTACCCAATAAAAAAGATGTAAAAGATGGTGTTATCACTTATAAAATTGCAGCCCACGCTGCCGACCTTGCAAAAGGACATCCGGGTGCTCAGATACGCGATAACGCATTGAGCAAAGCTCGTTATGAATTTCGTTGGGACGACCAGTTTAATTTAGCACTAGACCCTGATACGGCACGCGAATTTCACGATGAAACATTGCCTGCTTATGCCGCTAAAGAAGCACATTTTTGTGCCATGTGCGGACCACATTTCTGCTCAATGAAAATAACCGAAGATGTGCGTGAGTATGTTGCAAGAATGGGCATTGAGGTTGATTCTTTTGTGGAAATAGGAATAGTAGAAAAATCAAAAGAGTTCACTGAAAAAGGAAGCGAGATATATCGGTAATGGAATTGATCGTCTTATCAAATCCGAATGAAGTAGAAAATGAAGCCCAAATAATTAATCAGTTATTTGAGGCCGGGTTAAAACGCTTTCATTTGCGAAAGCCTGACTGGGATAGTAAACAATTAATTGATTTACTGATGCAGATTGATAAGGCGTTCTACCATAACATCGCTTTGCATCAGCAACATCACATTGCTGTTGATTTTGATATTAAACGATTGCATTATACTGAAAGGCATCGAATGAACACTGATTTAGAAAAATTAATTTATAAAAACAGTAAGGGATACGTATTGAGTACATCAGTTCATGATTTGAATATCCTAAAAACATTAACCGGATTTGATTATATTTTTTTCGGGCCGGTATTTAACAGTATTTCAAAGCCAGGCTATAAAAGTAACCTGCCCGAAGGTTTCCGGATAGTTAAAAATGGTATTAAACCTAAAGTAATTGCTTTAGGCGGAGTAGAGGAATCTAATTTAGATAAAGTAAAAGAAATGAACTTTGATGGCGTGGCTGTTTTGGGTACGATATGGAATGATCCCGGTCACGCCATATCAAACTTCAGGAAACTAAAAAACTACCTGATAAACTAAAAAACTAAGATGATTGATAAACTTCATTATATCTCCCAGCAACCGGAAAATGGGACACATCTTTCAGCGATTAAAACCGCCCTTAAAGCAGGTTGTAAATGGATACAGTTACGGATTAAAGATCAACCAAATGCCCTTATCCTGGAATATGCATTGGAAGCCCATGCATTATGCAAGGAATATGGTGCAAAATTGATTGTGAATGATCACCCTGAAATTTCCCTTAAAGCCGGAGCTTATGGCTTACACCTGGGTTTACAGGATACGCCTGTTGCAGAGGCCAGGGAGATTGTAGGTAAGCAAATGATCATCGGTGGAACAGCCAATACCTTTCAGCATATTGAGCAAAGAGTTGCAGAAGGTGCAAATTATATAGGCCTGGGTCCGTTCAGGTTTACGAAAACCAAACAAAAACTGAGCCCTGTTTTAGGCCTGGAGGGGTATCAGGCTATTATGAAACAAGTCAGGTCAGCCGGTATTCAAATTCCGGTCATTGCCATAGGCGGTATTGAACTTGACGATGTCTCCTTAATTATGAAAACAGGGGTCCATGGGGTAGCGGTTTCCGGGGCAATAACTTATGCTACTGATCCAAAACAATGTGTTAAAAATATGTATCAGCAACTCAATATACCTTCTTTAAAAGAAGTATAAAAATTAAAAAACGATGTTAAAAATAGCCGATAAAACTTTCAATTCACGCTTATTTACGGGTACAGGTAAGTTCAGTTCATCAGCTTTGATGGAAGATGCTTTGCTTGCCTCAGGGTCAGAGCTGGTAACTGTCGCCTTAAAGCGGGTTGATGTCAAAAACAATGAGCAGGATGATCTGTTGATCCGGTTAAAATATCCGCACATTAATTTATTGCCAAATACATCCGGTGTACGTAACGCTAAAGAAGCAATTTTTGCCGCACAACTGGCAAGAGAAGCTTTAGAAACTAACTGGATAAAGCTTGAAATCCACCCCGACCCCAAATATTTAATGCCCGATCCTATTGAAACGCTAAAGGCAACAGAAGAGCTGGCTAAAATGGGCTTTATAATTTTACCATACATCCATGCGGACCCGGTCTTATGCAAGCGTTTGGAAGATGCGGGTACATCGGCCGTTATGCCATTAGGTTCACCAATAGGTAGCAACAAAGGATTGAAGACTATTGATTTTTTAGAGATCATCATTAGTCAAAGCAACGTACCTGTTATTATTGATGCGGGTATAGGCTCACCGTCTGATGCCGCCTGGGCGCTCGAAATTGGGGCTGATGCGGTACTGGTTAACACCGCTATTGCTGTTTCAAGTAACCCGGTACAAATGGCTGCCGCTTTTAAACTCGCTGTTGAGGCGGGCAGAATGGCTTTTGAGGCAAAACTGCCTTTACCTGTATCACATGCTTTGGCTAGCAGCCCCTTAACCTCATTTTTAGATGAATAGCTTTAACGATATTTTTGAAACCTATAACTGGGATGATGTCAAAGCCGGCATTTATGCTAAAACCAGCATCGATGTTGAAAAGGCTTTGTTTGCACATAAACGGACTTTAGAGGATTTTAAAGCGCTTATATCACCGGCAGCGGCACCTTACCTAGAGCAGATGGCCTATATAAGCCAGCAAGTAACTCTTAAACGCTTTGGTAAAGTTATTCAAATGTATGTGCCGCTTTACCTGTCAAACGAGTGCAATAATATTTGCACCTACTGCGGCTTTAGCTACGACAATAAGGTGAAACGTAAAACGCTTTCGCCTATGGAGATCATGCAGGAGGTCGCGGTGATCAAAGATATGGGCTATGAGCATGTGCTTTTAGTGACTGGTGAAGAGAACCAGACCGTTCATGTGGATTACTTTAAAAAAGTGCTTGAGTTGATCCGGCCACATTTTGCACATATATCAATGGAAGTGCAGCCGTTGGACATTGAAGATTATCAGCAGTTAACGCCCTATGGTTTAAATACGGTATTGGTTTACCAGGAAACATACCATCAGGAAGACTATAAAAATCATCATCCCAAAGGGAAAAAATCAAATTTTAAATACCGGCTGGATACGCCTGACAGGCTTGGGCAGGCAGGTATTCATAAAATGGGCTTGGGTGTATTGATAGGCCTTGAAGACTGGCGTACCGATTCGTTTTTTACAGCTTTGCATTTAAACTATCTGGAAAAAAGGTACTGGCAAAGTAAATATAGCCTTTCTTTTCCCAGATTGCGGCCTTTTAGCGGCGGGTTGGAGCCCAAAGTAGAGATGAAAGACCGAGAACTTGTACAGCTGATATGCGCTTACCGTTTATTTAACGAAGAAGTCGAATTATCCATATCTACCCGCGAATCGCCGGCTTTCCGGAATAATATCATCAGGTTAGGTATTACCTCCATTAGCGCAGGTTCAAAAACAAATCCAGGAGGTTATGCGGTTGAACCGGAATCCTTGGAACAGTTTGAGATCTCTGATGAACGCAGTCCGGCCGAAATTTCAGAAGTTATCAGGGCGCAAGGTTATGAACCTGTATGGAAGGACTGGGACAGTTGTTTGGCCACATAAAATAATACTATGCTTGATCGTGAGGAATTAAAACGATATGACCGGCAAATGATCCTACCAGAATTTGGATTAGAAGGCCAGGAAAAACTAAAGAACGCTAAGGTGTTAATGATTGGCGCCGGCGGTTTAGGCTGCCCGGTTTTACAATATCTGGCAGCGGCCGGGGTTGGCAGGATGGGTATTGTTGACAACGATCTGGTCGAGCTCAGCAACCTGCACCGTCAGATATTGTATTCAACCGCTGATGTGGGCAAGCCTAAAGCTATCATTGCCAGCGAAAAGCTTCAGCAACTAAACGCCTTTGTTAGTATAACCGCTTATCATGAAAGGTTTAGTGCGGAAAATGCGGAAAGGCTCATTCAGAATTATGACCTGGTCATTGATGGCTCTGATAACTTTCTAACCCGGTACTTGGTCAATGATACCTGCGTTAAATTAGGTAAGCCACTGATATTTGGTTCCATTTTTAGGTTTGAGGGTCATGTTTCTGTGTTTAATTACAACCACGGTCCGGATTATCGTGATGTTTTTCCGGAACCACCTCCTGCTGGCGAGGTACCTAACTGTTCAGAGATCGGTGTTATGGGCGTTCTTCCGGGCATAATCGGTTTATACATGGCTAACGAAGCCATTAAAGTAATCTGCAATATTGGGGAAACCCTTTCAGGGAAATTAATGACCGTCAATGCCCTTGATAACTCGGTAACCATCTTTAAAGTTAATAAGACGCTTAATGATAAACCAGATACTGTTAAAGTTAACCTACGCACAGATAAGCCTCCATTAAATTTAGAAATAAACGCTGATGAATTAACAAATTGGCTGGAGCAAAACCCCAAGAATGTGTATATAATAGATGTGCGTGAAAATTATGAGTTCGAAGAATATAATATTGGCGGTATAAACATCCCTTTATATGAGCTGATGGAGCAGATTGACACCATCCCAACATATAAAAAGCTCGTCTTTTGCTGCCAGACAGGTCAGCGCAGTAAAATGGCCATCCAGCTATTAACACCAATTTATCTGGGCGAAATGTATAGCCTGAAAAACGGGATCCGCTAAACGTATTATGCCTCATCCAATGAAGAAATACAAATATCCTTCTATACTAAGCATTGCCGGATCAGACAGCGGCGGCGGTGCAGGAATACAGGCCGACCTTAAAACCTTTAGCGCCCTGGGTTGCTTTGGCTCTACTGCAATTACCGCTGTTACGGCACAAAACACTTTAGGCATAAGCGGTATCCACAGTATTCCCGCTGAAATTGTAAAAGCTCAGATCAAAGCAGTAATGGATGATATTAATCCCACTGCGATTAAAATAGGCATGGTACACACAGCGGAACTTGCAAGAGCCATTGCATCTGTATTAAAAGAGTATGATCATGTGAATGTTCCTGTTATTTTCGACCCGGTTATGGTATCCACAAGTGGCCATCAATTGATTGAAAATGAAACTATCCACTTCCTTGAAAATGAGCTTTTCCCTTTAGCCCTCCTGCTCACACCCAACCTTGATGAGGCCATGATATTAGCCGGCATGCAGATCCGTCACATTCATGATATGGAGGTGGCTGCTTCTGAAATCATGAAAACCGGCTGCCATGCAGTTTTACTTAAAGGCGGCCATTTAAACGGACCTGATCTTTATGATGTTTACCTAGATAAGAAAGGGTTTAAACATATTTTTGAATCTCAGGCCATTGATTCCCTTAACACCCACGGTACCGGCTGCACCCTTTCCTCGGCTATAGCCTGTTTTCTTGCGAGGGGTTATGATATGCTTGCCGCGATAAAAGAAGCTAAAACTTACGTTCATCACGCTATTGAACAAGGCAGGGATGTAAAGACCGGGAATGGCCATGGCCCTTTAAACCATTTTTATGATCCTCAGAAAATGGTAAAATATGAGCTGGACTGAAACCGTTTTGCAAAATTCACATCTTTTAATTATAAATTTCTACTAAATCAGGCCCTAAAGTGATTTGTTTTTCCTATCCTCATCCGATAATTCATTGAGAATTAATGTACTATGGTATCGTTTTTGCGCCTAATGTAGGATTGTATCAAAAAACTATCTAAAATTCTTATCAATCATCTTTCAAATCTGAACCTATGAGAAAGGCATAATATAGCGACAAGAATCTTATTGTAGATCATATCTGTCCGAACAATTTTCTAATCCCGTTGAATAAGTGTCTTATGGTGTTTCAGACGGCGTTTATTCCGAATATTTTATCAAAAAGCACTGAAAATTATTTTAAGTAAACTAAGTTTTTTGGGATGTTTTGGGTATGGGTTTAATCTCCCGTGCTTTCTTCACCACGTCTTTAATCTCATTAACTACATAATCCAAGCCCGTATAATGCATCAGACAGATGCGTATCAGGGTTGCAAAGTGTCCAAACCGATGTCTTATTTTGCTGATTGCCCTACGGATAAGTTCTAAAAGGAAATAAGCGATCAATCCGACAAACAATTGTGATTTGCAGGCATTGGGATTAGTGCCGACAAAGGTTTTTATCTGAAGGTTCTGCTTGACCAGCTTAAAAAATGTTTCAATGTTCCATCTGCGTTTATATAACTCGGCAATCGTATCAGCACTCCAATCTAACTGTTTGGTGATCAATACAACCGTCCGGTCATCCTTCTCAATATAAACAGCAATTCTCCTTAATTTGATCTCACTCAGGCCTGCCTGCTCAGCGGTAGAGCTGGTGAGTACTATGATTTCGTCCCGGATGATAGCATCTGAATTTTCAGCCGTCAGTTCTTTTTCTATGACCGATGCATATACGGTATTATCCTTTATGCGGGTTACAAAGTGGTTTTGGTCTGCTATCCTTTGCATAAAGAGTTTAAAATCAAAGTAGCCTCTGTCATCTACCACAATCGTATCGGGTTCATACCTGAAATTATCTGCACCCCTTCGGTCACTTACTCCAGCC
>JBDNGV010000339.1:0-1913 GCA_041689125.1 Daejeonella sp. | reverse complement strand
TAAAATTTTTACAATTAAATCCCTATCTAATCAATATATTTGTAGATTATAAAGGATAAAATTATGAAAAAACTATTTTTATTAACCTTAATTACCGGTCTGTTTTTAAGTCTAAATTCATCCGCTCAGCAGGATAAAAGTAAAAGACCAAGTCCGCCGGCAAAAGTTTCGAAAACCCTTTCTTCAGGCACCGAAATTTCAGTTGATTACAGTCAGCCATCTTTAAAAGGAAGAACACTATCAGCACTTGCACCAGCTGGAAAAGTTTGGCGTACAGGAGCGAACGAGGCTACCGTGTTTGAAACAAGTAAGGACGTTAAGATTGAAGGCAAAACATTACCTGCGGGTAAATATAGTCTTTACACGATACCTGGAGATCAGGAATGGACTATTATTTTTAATAAGACTTGGAAGCAATGGGGAACAGTTTACAAAGACAGCGAAGATGCCTTACGTGTAAATGTTAAAGCCGGTAAATCTTCGGAAAATACAGAAATCTTTACCATTGACATTGCTGATAATGGAAATGTAGCAATGATTTGGGCCGACACAAAAGCTATTTTTAAAGTTCGATAAAAAAGTTTCTTATATTAGAGGGGCTTACGTTGAACAACTTAAGCCCCTTTTTTTATTTCCATTTATTTAGCATGAGATTATCCAGTAGTCCCTTATGAAGATTTTTTACTTATTGACCTTCCTGTGTTTAGTGTTAATATCCCTTCAATCTTCTTGTAAATCAGACAATAAAATAAATTCAAAAAAGAGAAGCATAGAATACCTTCAAAATGACTTCAAACCAGATGAATTCTATCCTGCCAAACAGGTTGAATTACAAATAAAATCTGGCGGATTTACCATGTATGGATTTGCATACACTGCAGATGGAAAGGGTCCACATCCAACGGTGGTTTTGCTTCATGGATTTCCTGGCCACGAAAGAAGTCTAGATTTGGCTCAAAACATGAGGCGTGCAGGTTATAATGTTATTTATTTTAATTACCGCGGAGCTTGGGGCAGTAAGGGCACCTTCGGATTTCAGAATGCTATAGATGATGCAGGAGTTGTAGTAGATTATCTTAGCGATAGCCTGAACATGGAAACTTTAAGTGTAGATACCTCAAAAATAGTATTTGTTGGCCATGGTGTTGGAGCTGGAATAGCTTTACTCGCAGGACTAAAAGATCCGAGAGTTAAATCAGTAGTAGGTATTTCGGTATTTAACCCTTATGTTTTATTACAGGGAGACCTTGCACCAGGAAATTTAATTGGTCTTAAAGAATATCTCTTGACGCTGGGCATGCTCAACTGCAATCCCAATAAATTTTTAAATGATATTCTTGATAAACTTGGCAAGTATGATATTGAATCGCAAGTATCCAAATCAAGCAAACCGATACTGGTCATCGATGAGCACATGAATAATACCTATTTCTCAAAGTATAATCCACGTGAGAGTTTTGATTACAAGATTTGGGACACGGATCACGCCTTTAGTAACAGACGTATTGCCTTAACAAAAGAAATCATTAACTGGCTTGACGATAAGGTATTAAAAGAATCTAAAGCGAAGTAGAGACAGTTTATTGAATATCTTCAATTCTAAAAGCCTTACCATTAAAATCAAACTCATAGCCAATTTTCTGACGCATTAGTTTTGACCCTATTGGCGAAACTGCAGAAATTGCAAAATAATTTGCGCCATTTACCTGTATCTGCCCACGGCTAATGGCAATATAAAATTTGCCCAAGTTAGTAATTACGAGGCTGCCATCTTGTACTGTATCATTCTTCTTTTGATTATCAATCTGCTCAAGGCTTAATTTTTGCCGTTTAGCTTCCTCCAATTGTTTCCTATTTCTATCGATTTCCTGCTGCATCATCTCTCTGCCTGTTTCATACTTATCCCCTGCACT
>JBDNGV010000338.1:0-1447 GCA_041689125.1 Daejeonella sp. | reverse complement strand
GAGACGCAGATAGTTAACCTTGCAATGTCCGAATCAGTTAAAAATTCTGATCTTATTGTGGGGCCAATATTTCCAGATGGCATCAAAACATTTTCAGAATTTTCTGATTTAGGTAAAGTTCTTCAGGTTTCTCCATTAGCGGCTTCTATGCCTTCTGAATTCAATTATCCCGAACTTGTGACTATTAATAACTCAATCGATCAGCATGGAAGAAAAATTGCTGAATTTATCAGCAGTCAGTATAAACCGGACTTGGTCCAAGTAATTTTAATTAATACCCAAAAAACAGAGGATGCACGTTTTTCGAATTACATTAAGCGATATCTTAACGAAATATCAGGATCTAAGTTTCGAATAATTGAACGGTCAAATGCGATTGGAATTGAAAGTTTTCTGAATTCCACAAAAAATAATCTGATTCTAATTACTTCTTCAGACAAGACATTTTTACTGCCTGCCATAGACAAACTGTATAAGTTAAAAAATCAAAAATATCGGATTGAGCTCTTTGGACATCCTAATTGGATGAAAGCCAGGTACCTTAACCCCGAAAAGATGCAGGCATTGAATACGCGCATCAGTGCTTCCTATTTTGTGAATTATAAAGCTCAGAATGTAAAAAATTTTGTTGCCAGATATCGAGATGAATTTGGGCGGGAGCCATCAGAATATTCATTTAAAGGATTTGATACGGCTTATTATTTTGGTTCATTGCTCGAAAAGTATGACAAGCAATATGCAGATTTCCTGATAAAAGAGATTTACACAGGGCTACATAATGAGTTTCGTTTTGTTAAAGATCCTAAATTAGGATACAGAAATACAGCTTTAATTCTATTAAGGTTTCAGAATTTTGAACTACAGCCTGTAAAATGAGAGCAGAGCAACAATTAAGGATATTTCTGCGGGTGTTGGAGACATTTCCGGGAGATAAACCCCTAGCCAAATTTCTTCCTGATTTCTTTAAAAGGAATAAACAGATGGGATCCAATGATCGTCGTTCAGCTTCAAGATTATTATATAATTATTTCAGATTAGGGAAGGCGGTATCTGAAAAGTCTATTGAGCAGCGATTATTTCTTGCCGAATTTCTTTGCAACTCTGTAAATAATCCCTTTCTTCATCATTTCCGTCCTGATTTAAATGATAAGATCTATTGGACGCTTGATGAAAAAATAAACTATGCTTCATTACATGAAGGATTAGCAATTAAGGAATTGTTTCCCTTTACCAAGCATTTGTCTGATGGAATTGATGAGGAGGCATTTCTACGTTCATTTTTTGTTCAACCCGATCTATTTATCAGAATACATCCGCAGGCAGTATCCTGGGTATTAAAAACACTTGAGGAGAATATTATTGACTTCAAGTTAATTGCTGAGCATACGGTAGCTCTGCCAAATGGAACTAACCTAAACGCTCTGTTCCCGGATAATAACTTTCCGGT